>JBDKJC010000043.1:0-10765 GCA_039796815.1 Cyanobacteriota bacterium
GTTAGGTAGTAGGTAAAAAACTCATTACTCATTATTAGTTAGTTGGCTCTGGGCGATTAAACTTGGAAGCAGCAGGAAAGTATTTTACTGGTTCATTTTCTAGGGCTTTAAGCATGAAGCTACGCCAAACAGGAGCAGCAAAATCTCCGCCCGTAATACCTTTACCCATACTACCGTAGTCATCATTACCCACCCAGACGGCTGTAGCTAGCTGAGGTACATAGCCGACAAACCAAACATCTCTTTCTGAAGAAGTTGTTCCCGTTTTCCCAGCTGCGGGACGACCAATATTAGCTTTTTTGCCCGTACCTCCTGCTTCTAAAACTCCTTGTAACATTGTTGTTAGATTAGCTGTTGCCCAAGGATCTAAAACTTGTTTGAGTTTAGGAGTATTATCCAGTAGAATATTACCTTTGCTATCAGTAACTTGCAGAATTACAGTGGTTTCAGAAGACCAGCCATTGTTCGCCAAAGTCGCAAATGCTCCCGCCATTTCTAGAGGAGTAACCCCAATTGAACCCAAAGGCAATGAGATCACTGGCTGCATTGGGCTTTTTATCCCCAAGAGACGGCAAATTTCAATTACCTTCTCCAATCCTACCGCTTTACCCAATTTCACCGCTGGAATATTACGAGATTGCCTTAGAGCAGTAGCTATAGACATATTGCCACCAAAGTCTTTGCTCCCACCATAGTTTTGTGGCTTGTAAATTCCTCCAGGAATTGGATAAGAGATTGGAGAATCGTCAATGATCGTACTCGGACTAAAGTTACCGCTTGCTAGAGCAGCATAATAGACAAAAGGTTTAAAAGAAGAGCCTGGTTGTCTGCGAGCTTGCACCGCACGATTAAACTGACTAGATTCATAATCGACTCCACCGACTAAAGCCTTGACAAAATGGGTACGAGGATCGACGGCTGCCAAGGCCATCTGATCGGCTCTTAACCCCCAACCCAGAAGCATTTTATGGCTATCTCTAACAGATTCCTCTGCCATTTTTTGAAAGTCCATATCAACTGTAGTTTGGACTCTAATACCACCAAGCAAAACTTTGTCTTTACCAAAACGTGCCTCTAATTCTTTAGTAACGGCTTCGGTAATAAAAGGCGATTTACTTTTACGCCAAGCAGTAGGTTTGCCGATTAACAAAGGGGTTGTGCGTGCTGCTTCGGCTTGTTGCGGGGTAATCCACTTCAGCGTTTCCAGACGATTCAGGACAGCTGCCTGTCTTTGTTTGGTGTTGTCATAGTTTAGGAACGGGCTATATCTTTCAGGTGCTTGAATCAAACCAGCCAAGACCGCAGCTTCTGCTAAGTTCAGTCGATCGGCATCTTTATTAAAGTAGCTCTTGGCAGCAGTTTGAACGCCGTAATTATTGTGTCCCCAATAAATCGTATTGAGATACATTTCTAAGATTTCTTCCTTAGAAAACACTTGCTCAACTCGAATAGCTAGAACAGCTTCCGCCAGCTTGCGACTAAAAGTACGTTCTTGGGTCAAAAATAGATTTTTGACTAACTGCATTGTTAAAGTAGAAGCACCCTCAGAGACTCCACCTCTTTCAAAGTTAGCTAAGGCTGCACGAGCAATACTATAAGGATTTAATCCTCGATGGCGATAAAAATTACTATCTTCGATCGCCACAACTGCCAATTTTAATTCTGGTGACATTTGGTCAATCGTGGCAATTTCACGATTGACTTCACCATGAATACTGGTCATCAATCTACCTTTAATATCGTAGACATAACTAGTTTCGGCAGGAATGTAATTACGTAAAACTCTAACATCAGGTAGATTGCGGAAGCTGAAGGCTAAACCAACTAGTCCTCCTGCGGCAACGGCACTTGTGACCATCGCAATCCCTAAAACTGTTCCACCCGCCGCTTTTGCTACTCCTAACAAAAATGATTTGGCGATCGTCTGGTCTGGTTGAGGTTCTGGTTTCTGTAATATGGTTTCAGAAGACACGGTGATTAATTTCCTCCAGAGAGCATTACAGGAAAGCTGCGACAATTGTAAGCCACAGTTGCTAAATATGAATTAGTTGAATTAGTGAAATTTAGTAATTTTTTTAATTTAAATTTTAATTGGGACATGATAGATATCAATTAAGTCTTCAAACAGTCTAAACTGTGAGCTAAATCTTAGCCTACAACTTCCTCTAGATGTAACTATTAAGCTGATTTTAATTTTGCTGTGAATCTAAAACTTAATCAGTTAACTAAAATTCTGTCAAAAAAAAACCTCGGGTGACTAGCCGAGGAAGTTAATATTCAGGAGAAATCAATGTTGATGAGGTTAAAGCAAATTTTAAGTGTTAATGTCAGCCTTGAATAAATTGTCTGCGTAAAACACTTCGCGATCGCTTAAATTACCGCTTATCTAGACATCTGCTATGAGATTTAACTATAATCCAGCATCAAGAAGAATTTTTGTTTAATTCACTTAAGCCTTCAAACAACATTTTTAAATTATGTAAATTAATGTAACAAATAATTTACACAATCACAAGCTAAGCTCAGATTTAAATTGAGCAAGACGCACGAATAGGTAAACTACTATTTACTACTCGATAAACTATTTCAGGGGCTACCGATGATTATTGCCATTACCGCTTTGAAGGGAGGAGTGGGCAAAACCACAACCGCAGTTCATTTAGCTGCGTTTTTGCAAACTTTAGCCCCGACATTATTGATTGACGGAGATAAAAATCGTTCTGCTTTGGTTTGGTCGAGGGAAGATAAACTACCTTTTTATGTAGCATCACAAGCAGGTGCGCCAGGATTGATCAAAAAATTTACCCATATTGTCATTGACACCCAAGCAAGACCAGAGCCAGAGGAATTGGAAGATCTTGCAGTGGGAAGCGATCTATTGATTTTACCGACAACGCCCAATCACCTAGATTTAGACACGACAGTTAAGGCGGTGGAATTACTCAAAACTTTGAATGCTAATTATCGAGTTTTGTTAACTAAGGTTGATTCCCGCACCAAAAACCCCCAAGCTGCTAGAGAATTTTTAGCCGAAGCTCAATTACCCATTTTTAAGACCGAAATTCCGTTGCTGGTCGCTTTTCAGCGATCGCCTAGCCTAGGGGTTACCGTTAAAGACTACCCCGATCGGCGAGCAAAAATCGGTTGGTATCGCTATCAGGATGTGGGCAAAGAGATCGTCGAAGCTATTGCTCAAGATTGATTAGTCACTGATATTTTGCAAAACAAGGAGAAATAGATAATTTCAGTAAGTTATCCTAAACGATACCCTAAAGGATATGCGTAGCGGTATACCACAAGGGTACAATGTGCTTTAGCACTAGCTCCTTACGTCGCGTCGCACTTCGTTATGAAAATAGAACACTGAACCTCTTTCCCTTTCCCCTTTCCCTTTGCCCTATCTTCACAAATCAATGAGTAAGTAACATCAGTTAATTAAGAATGATCCCAATCTGGTTTAACTGTCTTGCGGTGATTAAGATAGCGATCGATCGCCATCGCTGCAATACAGCCATCTCCAGCAGCTACTACCGCCTGTTTGTAGGGAGTGTTGCGAATATCACCGATCGCCCAAACTCCAGGAACATTAGTAGACATGGAATCATCTACCTTGACCCCACCATCGGCATTATATTCCACCTGATCGCCAGCAAAATCGGTAATAGGTTTTGAGCCGTTTTGATAGACAAATACGCCTTCTACTTCCAAAGATAAAGGCTCGCCAGCATCTTTCTGTTTAACCTTAATTCCTGTTACCCCAGCATCATTACCTTCGATTGTGGCTAAACGAGAGCGTCGCCAGTGTTTGACGTTCGACATACTTAGTAAATCTTGAGCATGATAATCGTCCTTACCAGGATCTTTGAAGGTAACCCAATGCACCATGGAGGCAAACTTAGTCAAAAACTGTGCTTCTTCTATCGCTTCGGGGTTTAACCCGACTACTGCGACTTCGCGATCGCGATAAAATGCTCCATCACAGGTAGCACAGTAGCTCACACCACGACCTAAAAATTCAGATTCTCCCTCAAAGGATGCTCCACTACGTCCCATCGCACCAGTAGCTAAAACCAAAGCTCTACCAGTGAAAGTACCTTCTGGGGTATAAACCTTCTTCATTTCCCCACTTACATCAATCCCAAAAACTTGCGCGCGCTGATAGGAAGTACCATACTCAACAGCTTGATCTCGCATACTGTTTAGTAGCTCTTCTCCACTCATTTCCCCCGATACCCCAGGATAATTAGCGATTTTGTGGGTAATAGCCAAAGCTCCCACCGCTGGATTCTTATCTAGAATAACGGTTTTGAGATTGGCCCTTGATGTGTAGAGCGCACAGGTACATCCTGCTGGGCCGCCTCCAATAATAACAACATCAAATTCGTGTGTTTCCAAAATGCCAATCCCCAGTTGCTTATTAAACTAATAGATATATTTATTCAGGATACATCTGCGGTGGGTCTTGTTACAAATATTCTGGTTAAAATTACGTAGTTTTGTGACAAACTCAATCAGAATTCCCTTGAAGCTTAAAGCCTAGAGCTTATAGCCTAAAGCTTAGAGCTATGATTAAGGAGTCTTTTGGGTGTTTCCGCCTTTGATCCAGCCTTCTCGATCGTTCCAGGGTAGTCTGACTCGCTGCCATTTTCCATCAGCAGAATCTTCCAGGATAATAATTGTGGCTTCATTTTCGATGCCACCAATCCGTTCAGCATCAGCGTCTGGTTCGGCTCTTAAACTCAAACCTTCCGGCCACGTAACTGATGCGCGATAAGCATTAGGTGGTAGTTCAAGTTCAGCTTTTGTTTCCTCTGCTGAAGGTGTAGCTTCTTCTGGCTCTAGATCATCCTTAGTTGTGGATTCTAGTGGCTCAATCTCGACATCTGCTGTATTGGATGGCGCTGTTTGTTCTGCTATTGGCTCGGGAAATACGGGTTTTTGAGGTACTACGGACATTTTGGCATAGTAGGCAAAGATAATCGTTCCCGATATACCAGCTATAGCACCAATGCCCAGAATAAAGCCGAGAATAAACTGAACAGTCGCCGAAAAATGTTTGATAAAGATAGATTTGGTCATCTCTTAATTAAGTTGACTCTGAATGCGATCGCTTAAGTTACTGTTGTTAGAAGCCAGACGAGCTTTTCCTGCGGCCACCCACTGTTGCAGGAATTCAATTTGCTCCTGAGCAGTTTTAGCTAAGGGAACGATTTGACTTGCTGCCTCTAGAATATCATCCGTGGTAAAGTCACGATTTTGACTAAAACCAATGTGCATTGCCTCAATAATAGTTTGCTCGATCTCTGCCCCAGAAAAGTCTGGTGTTTCATATGCTAACCGCTTGGCATCATAATTGCCTAGATTATGGGGGCGTAATTTTGCTAAATGAACCTTAAAAATCGCTTCTCGTTCTACTTGATTGGGTAAGCCAACAAAAAATATTTCGTCAAATCGCCCTTTGCGCAGCATTTCTGGGGGAAGAGTCTGAATATTATTAGCCGTGGCTACCACAAATACGGGAGTTTTTTTCTCTGCCAACCAAGTGATAAAAGTACCAAAGACACGGCTAGTTGTACCTGAATCTCCTTTGCCATCAAGTCCTGCAAAGCCTTTATCTATTTCATCAATCCAGAGAATACAAGGTGCGAGTGCTTCGGCTAGTTCGATAGTTTGACGAGTCCGAGATTCAGATTCTCCTACCAAACCAGCAAACAAACGTCCTACATCTAGGCGAAGTAAAGGTAGATGCCAGTGATGAGCGATCGCTTTTGCCGTTAGTGATTTTCCTGTCCCTTGGATTCCTACAAGTAACAAGCCTCTGGGGTTGGGTAGACCATAAGTCCTTGCCTGTTCGCTAAATGCCCCTCCACGGCGCAACAGCCAGCTTTTAAGGTTATCTAAACCACCAATATCAGAAATTTGTTCCGTAGCAGGATAGTAGTCTAAAATTTGCGTCTGGCGAATGGACTGACGTTTTTCTTCGAGAATGAGTTCGACATCTTCTTCTTCCAGTTTACCGTTGCTGGCGATCGCTCTTGTTAAAACTCTTCTGATTCTTTCTAACGATAGTCCCTGTGCAGCCCGAACTAATTCATCTAGTAACTGTTCGGATAAAGTTTGGTTGGTCGCGGCAATTAAATGTTGGATTTCTGTTCTAATTTCTGGCGCAGTCGGTAAAGCAAATTCTACGACAGTAATCACTTCGGATAATTCTTCGGGTATTTGTACCTGGGGGGAGATGATAATAATATTTTTCGGCTGAGATTTTAAGATCCGCGCCAAGTTACGTAACTCACGAGAAACAGCAATATCTTCCAAAAAACGCTGAAAATCTCGCAAGATAAAAACCCCGCCCGCATTTTTGGGCATATTGGTAATAAATTCTAAAGCCTGTAGGGGATTACGTTTGCCAAAACCAATGTTATTCGGATTTTCCTGGTAGCCGTTAACAAAATCCCAAATATAAACATTACGCTTGCCTAATTTTTCTGTAGCCGTGGCGATCGCTTTTTCGGCTCTTTCTTCTTCTCTAGTAGGCAGATAAATTAGGGGGTAACAGGCGCGTAATAGGAGAGAAAACTCTTCGTTGAAATTCATTATCTGAGATTGTATTATTGCTTACTGCTAAAAAATTGTCTTATTCTTAATAGTATGCTTGATAGTTAGTTAGCTGTATCCAAGTTGATTAGTATTAGTTATTAGTCGTACAAAATCCTGTTCGCATAATGTTTTAATGCCGAAAATAGATTATTTACGCATTAGTTTAATTGATAAGTGTAATTTTCGTTGCCAATACTGTATGCCAGAGGGAACGAAGTTTGATTATGTTCTCAATCACGAGTTGTTAACTAATCGAGAAATTGTTACTTTGCTGCGCCAAGTGTTTATTCCCCTGGGATTTACTAAGTTTCGTCTTACGGGAGGCGAGCCTTTATTGCGTACAGGATTGGTGGATTTAGTTAAAGATATTGCTCAGTTACCAGCAACGGAAGATCTGGCTTTGACGACTAATGCTTTCTTGTTGAAAGATTTAGCCCAGCCTCTCTATGACGCGGGTTTAAGACGGATTAATATTAGTTTAGATTCTTTAAACCCAGAAACTTTCGATCGCATTACTGGCAATCGTGGGCGCAGTCGCTGGCAGCAAACTTGGTCAGGTATACAAACTGCATATCAGGTAGGATTCAATCCCTTAAAACTTAATGTCGTGGTAATTCCAGGTTTAAACGATACTGAAGTGTTGGATTTAGCAGAATTGACCATTAAACGCCAATGGCACGTGCGTTTCATTGAATTTATGCCGATCGGTAATCCTGAATTGTTTGGCGAGCAAGCCTGGATTGATTCAGCCCAATTACGCCAGCAAATACGTCAAAAATGGGGCTTGATGGAATCAAATATCAAAGGTAATGGCCCAGCTGATGTGTTTCAAATTCCTGGAGCGAAAGGAACACTGGGCTTTATTTCGCAAATGTCAGAATGTTTTTGCGATCGCTGTAACCGTATTCGACTATCGGCAGACGGTTGGTTACGCCCTTGTTTACTCAACGAAACTGGTCAAATCGACTTGAAAACTGTTTTACGTAGTGGGGCAAATTTAACCGAATTACAAACTCAAATTAGTCAGTTGTTGCTACTCAAGCCTGAAATTAACTTTAAAGAGCGGGACTCTGGTACAGATGGCAAGTACACTCGTACCATGTCCCAAATTGGCGGATAAATGGGCTTTGCCCAAACCGTACGCTTAAAGCTACTAGACAGTGAATCGACCAAAAGCTTTTAGCTTTTGATAATTTTGTTCAATGTTAATTGTTCAATGTATGCTGTTCTAAGCCATTCTTGAATAGTACTCAACTACGAGCAGCTCATTTACCTGAAGGGCTACCCATTCTCTTTCAATTATGCCATTTACCTTGCCAGATAAAGCAGCTTTGTCGAATTCTAGGTGACTAGGCAAATTAGCTAAACCAGGATATTCCATGTTGGTTTCCACTAGCTTACGAGAGCGATCGCGATTCCTTACCTTAATCGTATCTCCAGGACGACACTGATAACTAGCAACGTTGACTACGCGATCGTTTACTGTGATGTGTCCATGGTTTACTAACTGACGTGCTGCGGGGATAGTACCAGCCATTCCTAAACGGAAAATAGTGTTATCCAAGCGCATTTCTAATAACTCTAGGAGGGTTTGTCCTGTCGAACCAGATACACGACGAGCTTTACGGACGTAACGTACTAGCTGTTTTTCGGTAACGCCATAATTAAAGCGTAATTTTTGCTTCTCTTCCAAACGAATCGCATATTCAGAGCGTTTGCGACGGCTTTGACCATGTTGTCCAGGTGGATAAGCTTTACGAGCGCTTTTTCTAGTTAGCCCAGGTAAATCCCCTAAACGACGAACGACCCGCAGACGCGGACCTCTATAGCGAGACATATATTATTTCCTCTCTAATTTACAGTTGATGAAATATCTCCAAATATAAAATTATACATGAGTTTAAAGATTTAAAGGCAAAAACAAAGTTTACCAGGCAACAAATATCGCGATCGCCTGCTCTGAGGGTTGGTAAATGTCTATCCAGCGTTAGAGCATTCAAATTTTAATTTATGAAAAGATTTAACCAAAGTATTGACAAAAAATATTGAAGGTACAGTAATGGGTGTCAAAAACAAACCACCAGGATCGCGATCGCGTTTAATTTCTAATATTTTATTTATTGTTTCGGGACTATTTTTACTGACGAACCTGTTCTTTCCTCAACTGTATGGTAATCCTATTGCTCAAGAACCCTACAGTATGTTTATCGATCAAGTAGAAAACGGCAATGTAGCCAGAGCATCCGTCGGTCAGAATGAAATTATTTACGAACTCAAAGATACTAACGGCGAGCAACCACAGATATTCCGTACTAATCCAGTTTTAGATTTAGAACTACCCCAGCGTTTGGAAGACAATGGAGTTGAGTTCACCGCAGCTCTACCCAAAAGCAACTGGTTTGGTAGCATTCTAGGCTGGATTGTCCCACCATTAATCTTTGTCGCCATCTGGCAATTCTTCATTAGTCGCAATGCAGGAGGAGCGCAGGGAGCATTATCTCTAACTAAAAGCCGGGCTAAGGTATATGTAGATGGTGATTCTACCAAAGTCAGTTTTAATGATGTGGCGGGAGTAGAAGAAGCTAAAGCAGAACTAACCGAGATTGTCGAATTTCTTAAAACCCCAGAACGTTACAAGGCGATCGGCGCGAGAATACCCAAAGGTGTATTATTAGTAGGACCTCCAGGTACGGGAAAAACTTTGATGGCAAAAGCCGTTGCTGGAGAAGCAGGAGTAGCTTTCTTTAGTATTTCTGGTTCCGAATTTGTCGAACTGTTTGTCGGTGCTGGTGCAGCCAGAGTGAGAGACTTATTTGAACAGGCAAAACAAAAAGCACCCTGTATTGTCTTTATCGATGAATTAGATGCTATTGGCAAATCTCGTGGTGGTGGCAACGGCTTTGTAGGTGGAAATGACGAGCGAGAACAGACTTTAAACCAGTTACTGACGGAAATGGATGGTTTTGCTGCGGGGGATGCCACCGTAATTGTCTTGGCAGCTACTAATCGCCCCGAAACATTAGACCCTGCCCTATTACGTCCTGGTAGATTTGACCGTCAGGTACTAGTAGACCGTCCCGATCTTTCTGGTCGTCAAAAGATTCTAGAAATCTATGCAGCTAAAGTTAAATTAGACGTAGAAGTAGATTTAAAACAGATTGCTACTCGCACCCCTGGTTTTGCTGGAGCAGACTTAGCCAATTTAGTTAATGAGGCTGCTTTACTAGCTGCCAGGAATCAAAGAGAAACCGTCACCCAAGCAGACTTTAACGAAGCAATTGAAAGAGTTATTGCTGGTTTAGAGAAGAAAAGCCGAGTTTTATCAGAGAAAGAAAAGAAAATCGTCGCTTATCACGAAGTCGGTCATGCTTTAGTCGGTGCAGTAATGCCTGGTGGAGGCAAGGTGGCTAAAATTTCCATCATTCCTCGTGGCATGGCTGCTTTAGGCTATACACTTCAGATGCCTACCGAAGACCGCTTTTTAATGTCAGAATCGGAACTTAAAGATCAAATTGCCACTATGTTGGGAGGACGAGCAGCCGAGGAGGTAGTATTTAATAGCATCACTACAGGAGCATCAAACGATCTTCAACGGGCAACCGATCTGGCAGAAAGAATGGTCACAACCTACGGCATGAGTGATATTTTAGGCCCTCTAGCTTATGAAAGAGGCGAAAGTAATTTTCTTGGTCAAGGTATGGGCAACCCCCGTCGCATGGTTAGCGATGACACGGCAAAAGCGATTGATGAAGAGGTGAAAAGTATTGTTGAGAATGCGCACCAAAAGGCTGTGGCTATTTTAGAGAAAAACCGTGATTTATTAGAGCAAATTGCTCAACAAATTCTAGAGGTAGAAGTAATTGAAGGCGGTAAACTTCAGTCTTTACTCGAACAAGCAAAGTTACCACAACAGCAATATAGTGAACTAGAACAGAACAGTGTAGTTGTTTAATTTGTTAATATTAGATGCTTTTGCACTAGGGATAATGCTATTTGTTTGAGGCTTGGGTTAATCAATCAGTTGATTTTAATGTTAAGGATTAACAGTCGAAAAAGCGAGTGAGATAAAACTGACTCGCTTTTTCTCACTTTTTAGAACATTTTAGAGCTACTTTATGCTTAAATTTTTGGCGTTGCTACATTCAAATGCTTAAAGCTATAAACA
>JBDKJC010000044.1:0-10757 GCA_039796815.1 Cyanobacteriota bacterium
TCATCTCGGTTTTACTGGCATCCCAATAAAATTCGGGTAGAGGTCGATGATGTTGAAACCAATTGCTTTCAGTGTATTCATCATTCTGCGCGTAATAAATCCCGTGCATATACTCGCGCCAACCCATCACCTGACGAATAAAGCCTTCTACGCTATTTAGGGGTAAATCTTGCTGATGATAAGCTGTTTCAATCGCTTTTATTACTGACATCGGTTCAAGTAAACCAAGATTGAGATAGGGAGAAATCAAACCATGCCACATCGTATATTCCCCCGTAATCATGGCATCTTGATAAGTCCCAAACTGAGGTAAACAATGCTCGACAAAATGAGCTAAAACCTGTTGAGCTTGGATTTTAGTAACACCCCAATGAAACGGCTCAATCTTGCCATAGTTAGAAAACTCTTCTTGTTTGACCCAATCAATTACCTCTTGAGTAATCTCGTCAGGTTCAAAAACTAAAGGCTGGGGAGTTTGCAAGTTTTTCTTGGGTGGTTTGCGGTTTTGTTGGTCATAATTCCATTTACCACCAATCGGCTTTTGATCCTCCATCAAAATATTAAAACGCTTTCTCCCTGCTCGATAGAAATCTTCCATTAAAATTCTTTTGCGCGATTTTGCCCAGGTAACAAATTCCTCTCCACTCCAAAGAAAATGGTTATCTGGCAGAAACGTTATTTCACAGTTTAGATCTAGACTTTGAATATGCTTGAGAAAAGGGCGATCGCAGGGAGTTGTAATTTGTAATTCCTTAATCTCATGTTCTTTAATCCATTTAGTTAAAGGAGTGACGAAATCTGGAGCAATTTCATAGGTAACTTGCCAATGATCGGCCTGTAATTCTTGGGCAAAATGGCGCATCGCCGACCAAACTAAAACTAGCTTTTGCCGATGATAGTCACGTTGTCTAACATAGTTATTAGACTCAATCAAAATAACTGGCGATCGCTCTTTATAATCTTGATTGTTTTGTAAGCTTAACTGTTGCGTTGTTAGGCGATCGCCTAAAATCCAAATACCGATCATGGGTGATTACTGATTACTGATTACTGGTTACTGATTTTGCTCCGTTTAGCATTATTTAGATCATAAGAGCTGATAGCCAAAAACTAATACATCCAAACTCATAAAAAACCACAATGAAGATCGTAGAAAATTTTAAAATGGCTACTTCTACTTTGGTAGCTAACAAGATGCGTAGTAGCCTGACAATGCTGGGGATCATTATTGGCAATGCTTCGGTAATTGCGATGGTGGGTGTGGGACAGGGAGCAAAAAACCTGGCTTCAGAACAGTTTGAGTCTCTTGGCCCTAACGTTATCTTTATTGTTCCAGGTTCGGAGGAAGAACGACGCACTACTTTTAATCGACCTCAAACCTTAGTCTGGGAAGATGCGATCGCGATCGCCGAACAAGTACCCAGTGTGAAGAAAGTTGCTCCCCAAATCAATGCTAACCAACTGATTACCTATCGTAATCGTAACTCTAACGACCAAGTTGTTGGGACAACTCCAGAATTTTTAACCACCCGCAGTTTTACTGTAGATCGAGGTAGGTTTTTGAGCGATCTAGATATTAAGCGCAATCAGCGAGTTGTGGTCTTGGGATCGGAGATCGCCGAGAAGTTTTTTCCGCAACAAAATCCTTTAGGCAAGAAAATCAGGGTCAAAAACATTAACGTAGAAGTGATTGGGGTTTTGGAAGCCAAGGGTGCATTTCTAGGTGATAATCAGGATCGTACGGTGTATTTGCCTCTCACCACCATGGCAAGTCAAGTTGTGGGGGATACCTCACCCTATGGTACAGGAGTCAGCTTTATTTCCATCGCAGCTAATGATGAGAAAAGCATTCGCGCTGCAAAACTACAAATTGAAAATCTGCTTCGTCTACGACATCAAATTACAGGGAAAGATGACTTTAGCGTCAGGACGCAAAAAGATGTTTTAGAGATTGTCGGCACAGTTACTAGTGGCTTAACGGTATTACTAGCTGCTATTGCAGGTATATCACTTATTGTGGGCGGTATTGGGGTGATGAATATTATGCTGGTAGCCGTCACGGAAAGAACTAAAGAAATTGGCTTACGTAAAGCGATTGGCGCTAAGTCGGGGGATATTCTCTGGCAATTTTTAATTGAGGCGACTATTCTTTCAGCTGCGGGAGGTGCGATTGGTACTGTGGTGGGAATTACGGGGATTTTGATTGTGGGTGCAGTTTCCCCCCTTGCGCCGACAATTTCTCCTGTAGCGATCATCTTGGCTGTGGGAGTATCTGGGGCTATCGGTCTTTCTTTCGGCGTTTTTCCAGCTAAAGCTGCTGCCAAGCTCGATCCCATTGTGGCACTTAGAAGTATCTAAAATATGACTAAATATTCTCTAAAATTAACTAGAGTATTTTTTTTATGGAGTTTTGTTGCTCTTATGTGCCATTTTCGGCGATAATCAATTCTGGAGATTTATCAAAAAGCTAATGGCTATTAGCTCATTTAATTGCTTTAAATTGCTTTTGAGATTACTCATCAAATCAGAAAAAGCTGTTATTGTTGGGTTCGTTTTGTTTTTAATCAATTAAAACTTGAAAAATATGCTGGTTAACCCAGAAATATCTTAATCAATTTAAGTTAATTAAAAAATACTAAAAAAACTATAAATTCAGCAAGATTGGAGTTAATTTGTGGTTTGATCATCTAAATATAAAAATATAAGATGCTTAACACTGTTTTAGCTTTATCTGCATAACAATCTCGAAATCATTAATGAATCATGCTATTTCCAGCTTGGCAAAGACAGAAATAATTAAGCAGCTAGGTTGTTTTCCTGCATTTCTGACTCCTGCAATTAAGTCATCGCTAATTTATCAAAGCTTAGTACAGCAAACCTTATTTGCTTATATAAATAATCCTTTACCCTCTCAGTTTAAAGAAAAGCTATTTGTAGTTTTATCGCGCTATTTTGGTATTAGTTATTTTACTATCTGCCATAGTTGTACATTGCGATCGCTTGGCATCTCCGCCACAGAAATTTTGGCATTAGAAAAACTTCAGTATCCCCAATCGGAGTTAGAAGTAGCAAAGGATCTCGAAATTTTGAGCTACCAGTGGCGTAAAGAAATAGGATGGCAAAAAAATTCAGAGACGGAGTTGAGTTTACTGCGCTGTTCTACCTTACTTTTTTTACACCCCGAACAGACAGCTAGTTTATCAATCGAGTTACAAAAACTGCTGGGAACTGTTTACTATAATTATTTAGTTGTCTTTCTAGGATATATCAAACTCTGTCATCAGTGGGTACTTAGTAATCAAAACATTGAACATCAACAGGATCGTCGCTCTCAACTACATCTTGGCTCTCTGCTCTTAGAAAATATAAAACTGGCTCAGTTTTTTACAGCGGAAGTGAAATCTGCAAGCCCGTTAGCAGTTAATCATGTCCAGGCAAAGTTTGGTCAGAATAATCAGGATAATTTTGATATCAGTGATTTTGTCCATCAGGAAACCAAATTAGCTGAAGTAGAAGCCAAGCTGAGGCTAGTCTTAGAAGCCACGAAAACAGGTAACTGGAGTTGGGATTTGACAACAAATCAGGTAGATGTCTGTCACCGAGGTCGAACTATTTTAGGCTTAGAGAATTTTGATGGTAGTTATGAAAGTTTTTTACAATCGATTAGCTCTGACCAAAGAGAATCGGTAGATCTAGAAATTGCCAAAGCAATTCAGGCGCACCAAGAATTAAGCATTAAATATTGCGTGGTTAAACCTAATCAAAAAGCTGTGCAAATTCATACTAAAGGTAAGCTAAGCTATAGTGCTAAAGGTCAAGCAATTCGTTTAACTGGAGTAGTCATCGATATTACTTCTAATAATCAGAGTGTGAGGCAGCAAAATAATCAACTGTCATCAACAATAAACTCTGCTCTAGGTTGCGATTTGCCAGAATCTGATTTGTTGGTTATGCAAGAAAACGCGGTTCAATCTTTGTCAGAATTAAGAACAGTAATAGACTTGTTGCCTTACTTTTTATTTGTAGTAGATGTTAGTACTAACAGCATATCTTTCATGAATTCTGGATTAGCCTCCAGCCTAAAGATCGCCAAAGATGATGCTAGTGGTAAAACGATCGCCGAATGTTTTTCTTTAGAGTACGCTCAAAAAATCAACTGGCAACATCAGCAGGTAACAACCTATAAGCAAGTAGTGCGTATTCAGGAAGAAGTCATTTTGCCTGACGGGATTCACTATTTTGATACAGTGGTGACACCCCTCTATGATGCTGACGAAAACATTTATGCTCTACTGCATACCTCCAGTGACATTCCTGACTTAGCTGCTACTCAAGAAGCTCTATCTCAACGGACAATTCAGCTAGAAGCAGCCAATCGAGAATTAGAATCTTTTTCCTATTCTGTATCTCATGATTTACAAGCACCTTTAAGAGTAATTAATGGTTTTAGTCAAGTACTCTGGGAAAACTACCTGCCTAATTTAGACGATCGCGGCAAACACTATCTCCAGAGAATTCAGGCAAACAGCAAGCGCATGAGCGATTTAATTGATGCTCTGTTGCAGTTATCCAGAGTCACTCGTAGTCAAATGAAGCCTGTTAAAGTAAATTTAACGGCGATCGCTCAAGATATTATTGAAGAATTACAAGCAGAAAACCCCGAACGCCAGGTAGAAGTAAAACTTGCCCCCGCTCTAGAAACCAAAGGCGATCCCCAACTACTGAGAATCGTATTGTGCAACTTGCTTCATAATGCCTGGAAGTATACTTCCAAGCGATCGCAGCCTCGGATTGAATTTGGCATCATTACGGATAATGCTTCCCAGCCGACCTACTTTATCAAGGATAACGGCGCGGGATTCGATCAAACCTATGTCGATAAATTATTCACCGCCTTCCAAAGGCTTCACGCTCAGGCTGAATTTCCTGGGACAGGCATCGGACTAGCTACCGTACAGCGAATTATCTATCGTCATGGTGGAAAAGTTTGGGCAGAAGGAGAATGCGATCGCGGTGCAACTATTTATTTTTCTCTTTAATTGATATTTGTAATACTCTTAATTCAAATAACATTTTTAGCTTTTTTTCACATATATCCGCGTAAATTGACTTTGTAGTCTAAAATCTTAAAATAAAATAGATAATTATAAAGTTTTATTAAGAGAGGAATAGCCTATGTACATCGTACAAATTGCCTCCGAATGCGCTCCCGTCATCAAAGCTGGCGGTTTAGGAGATGTCGTTTACGGATTGAGTCGAGAATTAGACGAGCGAGGACACTGCGTCGAGCTAATTCTACCCATGTATGACTGCATGAGATATGACCACATCTGGGGGTTACATGATGCCTATCGCGATTTGGGTGTGCCTTGGTATGGTGGTGAAATCAAGTGTGATGTTTTTTGTGGTTGGGTACACGGTAGACTGTGCTTCTTTATCCAGCCAAAAAGTCAAGATCAGTTCTTTAATCGTGGTCATGTTTATGGCAGCCACGACGATCCCATGCGGTTTGCTTTTTTTAGTAAAGCAGCCATGGAATTCCTGCTCAAAAGTAACAAACGTCCTGATATTATCCACTGTCACGACTGGCAGACTGGTTTAATTCCCGTAATGCTCTACGAAATGTACCAATATTACGGTATGGAGCGTCAAAGGGTTTGCTACACAATCCATAACTTCAGACATCAAGGTAGCTGTGGCAACGAAATTCTAGCAGCGACAGGTTTAAACCGACCAGAATATTATTTTGATTATTCTCGCCTTCAGGACAACTTCAATCCCTTTGCCCTTAACTTAATGAAAGGTGGGATTGTCTATGCAAATTATGTTAATACCGTTTCCCCTCACCACGCCTGGGAAGCTCGTTTTACTGACGTTGGGTATGGCTTAGGTCATACCTTAGAAATCCATCAAGATAAATTTAGCGGTATTCTCAACGGCGTTGACTACAATTTCTGGAATCCTGAAACTGATAAACTAATTCCCGCTAACTACAACATCGACAAATTAGAGAACAAAGCTAAAGACAAACAGGCACTGCGTCAAAAACTATTATTACAAGAGTCTGATAAGCCTCTAATTGCCTATATTGGACGTTTAGACGATCAAAAAGGAGTACACTTAGTACATCATTCTATTTACTATGCCCTTCAGCATAATGCTCAATATGTGCTGTTGGGTTCAGGTACATCGCCAGAAGTTAACAATAAATTCCTGCACGAAAAATATTTCCTGAACGATAATCCCGACGTACATTTAGAAATTGGCTATAACGAGGAATTGGCACATCTAATCTATGCAGGGGCAGATATGATTGTTGTTCCCAGTAACTTTGAACCCTGCGGTTTAACTCAGCTAATTAGTCTCAAATACGGGACAGTGCCTATTGTACGGGGTGTAGGTGGATTGCTCAGTACGGTGTTTGACCGCGACTACGATCCCGACCATGCACCAGAAAAACGCAACGGCTATGTATTCTATCAAATGGATCATGCAGCTTTAGAATCGGCAATGGCAAGAGCGATCGGGCTTTATTATGAGTATCCTAAAGAATTTGAGCAATTAGTCCAGCAGGGCATGGAATATGACTATTCTTGGAAAGCTGCGGGTAGTCAATATCTTAATGTTTATGAGTATATTAAGTATAAATGATTACTGATTACTGATTACTGATTACTGATTACTAAGTTAGTGCTACTTAATTGTTCTCAAGGCTGTTGTGAGGTTTTGGCAGGTATTAGTCAGAAAGTCGAGGTCTAGAGTTTCAATCGTGTCACAGGCTTTGTGATAGTGAGGATTGCGTAGCATTGCCGTGTCTGTAACCATGATGGCACGGTATTTTTGTTGCCAGAAAGGACGATGATCGCTAAATCCTGTAATCTCTACTAATCTTCCAGCACTGGGATCGGGTAAGACTGCAATCGGCGTGCCATGTTTTTTCATTTGTTTACTAAGACAATTCATGTCGGGTATTGCGGATAAATTACCCACTAAAGCGATGTAATTGGCAGTATTTGGATAAAACGGTTTAATTAGATCTGGATAAGTTTGAGAACCTGGGGCATGATTGCAATAGCCCAGCATTTCTAAGGACAACATCAGTCTTAGTTTCTGTCGATTGCTCTTGAGATAATGAGCATAAGCAGTACTGCCTAATAAGCCATATTCCTCTAAATCAAAGGCTACTAGCCTGACGGGATACTTGAGAGGATTACTAGCAAATACCTCTGCCATTTCTAATAAAACCGCCACTCCTGTCCCATTATCATCTGCCCCTGGTGTGCCTGGCACAGCGTCGTAATGTGCGCCAATTAAGATTGGTGGAAGATCGCAATTAGAAACTGGGTTGAGATTGAGAATTAAATTCTGATGGGTTTTGCCGTTGAATTTAAACTCATGAACTTCCACCTTTCCCGATAGTGTTAGAGACTCACGAATATATTCCCTCACTAAAAAATGCCCCCCAGAATTAAGATAGGGATCTCTTTCCCGTACGATCTGGGTTAAATGATTATGTAACCGTTGTTTTAATACCAAATTATTAGCTCGAAAATTTGCCACAGGATTACAGTTGACTTTTGGCAGTGATTTATTTATAGTTCCATTATGCAACCACAATGAAACTATAATGCCTAGTATAACGATTAAAAATATACCCGATCCTCTTTACCAAAAGATTAGAGAGAGTTCTCAACAAAATCGACGCAGTATCAATGCTGAGATAATTTATTGTTTAGAAGAAAAACTGTTATCAACTACCTCTAACAACATTAGTTTAGAGCAGATTAGAAATACTAGATCTCTAAGCAAAAGACACTTGTTGACTCAAGAGGATATCGAAAGTGCCAAAAACGAAGGTCGCAAATGATAGTTGCTGACACTAATTTAATTGCCTACTTGATGATTGAGGGAGATTTCACGCCACAAGCTGAACTAGTTTACCAATTCGATTCCAATTGGGTTGCTCCTTATCTATGGCGTTCGGAGTTTCGTAATATTTTGGCTTTGTATCTACGAAAAGACTATTTATCCATGGCTCAAGCGGAAACGATTATGGCTCAAACGGAAGCTTTAATGAAAAATAAAGAGTTTGAACTAGATTCAACTTCTATTCTCAAGATGATTTGGGAGTCAACCCTTTCCTCCTACGATTGTGAATATGTTGTTTTGGCGAAGAAACTAGAAGTTAATCTGATTACAAGCGATCGCAAGATTTTAAAATCATTTCCAGATTTAGCCATATCTTTAGAGAATTTCAGCAACGCCTAAACAACTATGATGCCGCTTTTAGCGGGAATAACCAGCTCTAGGCGTTTCCCTTCAGTGGTAACATGCCAGTCGATTCTCCCTGAACCATAAACAACTTTTTCAGGTTGAGACTTCAATTCGCTTACATTAAAAATACTATCAGCCCTTTCTTTACCAGCATTAACAGCTATTAATACTTCTTGGCGATCCAAAATTCGAGCAAAAACATATAAATCTCGATCTGCATAAAGAGTTTTATATCTCCCTGTACTTAAGGCTGGATATTGATGACGTAAGGCAATGAGCTGTTTATATTCTTTTAAAATCTCGACATCCCAATTTTTGGCTTCAGGGAAAACACGCCGACAATCAGGATCTTTCCCACCTAATAAACCCACCTCGTCGCCATAGAAAATGCTGGGCGCACCAGGAAAAGTCATCATGAGCAAGGTTGCTAGCAGAAAGCTACTTTTGTCTTCTCCTACCGTAGTCAACATTCGAGGGGTATCGTGGCTATCTAATAAGTTGAGTTGAGCTAGCTGAATTTCCCAGTCATAAAGCTTAAGCAAATCATCAATCCGAGTTGCATATTCAGTCGCAGAAATAGGTGGATAGGGTTTTAATTCACTCTGACAAAATTCAGGTAGATACTTATCTCCTCCCGCAAAAGCGATCGCCGCTTCGGTAAAGCGATAGTTCATCACTCCATCAAACTGTGTTCCATCTAGCCAAGGACTGGCATCACCCCAAATTTCCCCCACAATATAGGCTTCAGGGTTGACTGCCTTGACGCGATCGCGAAATTCTTGCCAAAATCCAGGAGTATCCACTTCATTTGGTACATCCAAGCGCCAACCATCAACACCATGGTGTACCAGCCAGTATTCCGCCACCTGCATAATATATTCCCTGACCATCGGATTATCATGATTAAACTTGGGCAAAGCGCGATCGCCAATCCAGCTTTCGTAGTTGGCAGGTTTACTACCGTCATAGGCGGACAAGGGCCAATCATAAATATTGAACCAGTCTAACCAAGGGGAGTTAGGCCCATTTTCTAAAATATCGCTAAAAAAGAAAAAGCCACGGCTAGCATGGTTAAATACGCCGTCTAAGACTATTTTGATCTCCCGTTCGTGGGCAGCTTTAATTAAGGCAGCAAAGGCTACGTTCCCCCCCAACATGGGATCTACCTGATAGTAGTCATGGGTATGATAACGATGATTGGAAGCCGACTGAAATATTGGCGTAAAGTAAAGGGCATTTACGCCTAAATCCTTAATATAGTCCAGCTTACTAATAACGCCCCACAAATTTCCTCCTTTGTATCCCTGGTAACTTGGCGTTGCGTCCCAACCTTCATAGTTCGCAGCTTGCCATTGCCCTTTAAGAGTAGATTCACTTCTGGCAA
Organism: Cyanobacteriota bacterium; assembly: GCA_039796815.1. Lineage (GTDB taxonomy): Bacteria > Cyanobacteriota > Cyanobacteriia > Cyanobacteriales > Xenococcaceae > Waterburya. Next base: position 9,659 of record JBDKJC010000044.1, read on the forward strand.
AGCGATCGGGAAATATTTGATAAAAAACGGCACTTTTGACCCAATCTGGTGTTTTAATCATGGTGGAAAATTTACATATCACAATTATTAAAGGAAAATAGCCCGTCCATCATCAACTGCAAAAAGATGGATTTTATCGGTATTTATACTCAACCAAAGGCGATCGCCAATTCGTACTTGCCGATCTGGTGGTAGGGATACTGTCAGGATAGTATCTGGTTGTGCCATTAAATGAGCCGAGATATAGGTTTCATTCCCCAGCGCCTCAACTAAATCTACCTCAATCTGAATGCTGCTTTGGCTTTCACGATCGATAGCAAAATGTTGGGGACGAATACCCATAATTAAAGATCTTGCCTTACTCTGCTGTAGTGATTGTTGCCAAAGATCGGGTAGCTCTAGAGTAAAATGCGGGCTAACTAACTTAAGCGGGGATGCTAAATCTACGGGTAAAAAATTCATGGGTGGCGAACCAATAAACTCCGCCACAAAACGATTAGCAGGTCGTTGATAAATTTCTAACGGGGGAGCAATTTGCTGAATTTGACCGTTGTTCATCACCGCAATGCGATCGCCCATAGTCATGGCTTCTGTCTGGTCATGGGTTACATAAACTGTCGTTGTTTTTAACTGTCGTTGTAGCTGGACAATTTGGGCGCGAGTTTGGGTTCTAAGCTTGGCATCTAGGTTAGATAGAGGCTCATCCATCAAAAAGACTTGGGGATTACGAGCGATCGCCCTACCTAAAGCTACCCGTTGTTTTTGTCCCCCAGATAATTCTTTCGGTAACCGATTTAACAAAGGCTCAATCTGCAATAAGCTTGCCACATAGCGCACCCGATCGCGCACTTGCTTTTCTTGAGCTGACATATACCTCATACTACGAGGCAAATAACGAGTTGTCGCCGTTAAAGCACTTTCCCAAAAATTAGAGCTAACTTTCTCTTTACTATCTGTTCCCGAATTACGACGTAATCCAAAGGCAAGATTATCGTAAATATTTAAGTGAGGATAGAGAGCATAATTTTGAAACACCATGGCAATATCCCTAGCTTTGGGGGGCAAATTGTTAATCGTGCGATCGCCAATTTTAATATTG
>JBDKJC010000045.1:0-10740 GCA_039796815.1 Cyanobacteriota bacterium
AAATTACTACTGCTCACGGCTATTTTTCCTCTGGTAGTCAAAATCAACTAATTATTGACCAAATTAACTCTTATCAACCTAATATCTTAATGGTTGGCATGGGAATGCCCCGTCAAGAAGAGTGGATTTTAGCCAATATTGACCAGCTCAAAACCAATATTGTGCTACCTAGTGGTGCTTGCATTGACTACATTGCCCAAGAAGTTGCCACACCTCCTCGCTGGATGGGACAAGTCGGCTTAGAGTGGCTATATCGTCTAGCTACTGAGCCGAAAAGATTGTGGCGTAGATATTTGGTAGAGCCTTGGTTTATCGCCAAACTGCTAATAGAAGAGTTCTTGTTTAATTTGCGCAATAAATTATTTTCTAGTTAGCTAGTATCAGCTCAAACAGTTTTAAACTTAATAAACCAGTCAAAATATTTAGATGTAATATTTTTTACAAGAGTCAAACTCAAATTATTGATTTATAGCTAACCAAGCTTTACGATAACTTTATTTATCTAGCTGAATTTTAAAGATTTAGCATTTCCTAAGCAAATTTTTAGTAGTTTTAAATGCGATCCTAATAAAGGTTGATAAGTTGATGTAATTAGTAAATCTACAAATTAAGATTTAATCTAAATTGATTAATTTGGAGGTAAACTATCGACACCATTATTGACAGTAGGGTAGCTGATTAAAGAAAAACTTCAATAGACAAACAAGACAAGCAAGTTAGGGGTAAAACATTTTATGACTTCCAACGTAAATTTAGATGAATATCTCGACTTTTACAAATATTGGCAGGTTTTAAAGCGTCGCTGGGTACCAGCGTTAGTCACGTTTGCGAGTATAGTCGGAGTAGCTGCTGCTGGCTCATTTTTGTTACCAGAAATATACGAAGCTGAAGCCGAACTCTTGATCGAAAGTGATAACACTAGTAGACTAACTGGTCTTGAAGATAGTTTAGGTAAAGTTGAAGGCTTAACTATTGATAGTAATCCTGTTACTACTCAAGCGCGAGTTTTGCAGTCTCGACCAGTGGTTCAACAGTTAGTTAAAGACCTCAACCTCCGAGATGGTGAAGGCAAGTTGTTGAAGTATGAAGATATTCTGGAAAATTTAACAATTGAGCCGATAGTTGGGACAGATGTTTTACAAGTCAGCTATAAAAATAAAAATCCTGAAATTGCCGCTTTAGCAGTTAATAAACTAATTGAGCTATATATTAACGCCGATGCACTCAACAACAGCTCCTCTAGTACTGCTGCGGGAAAATTTATTAAACAGCAGCTACCCCAAGTAGAAGCAAACCTGCGCCAAGCAGAGGCAAACTTGCGAGAGTTTAAAAATGCCAATAGAACTGCTAGCCTCAGAGAAGAAACCACCGCGAACATCACTTCTATTAACAGCGTTGCCAATCGACTCGACGAAGTGATGGCTAAGGCAGAAAACATTAATGCTCGCTACGACCGCTTAAGCCTTCAGTTAAATATGACCTGGCAAGAAGCCTCAGCCGTCAGCGCTTTGAGTCAGTCTGTGGGAGTGCAAAAAGTTTTAGAACAGCTACAGGGTGTCAAGATTGAACTGGCGCAAAAACGCAATTATTTATCTAATCAAGCTCCCCAAGTAATAACCTTACGGGAAGAAGAAGCTGACCTCACTAAATTACTAAATCAACAAATTGCCAATACTTTAGGCTCTTCTGGTGAAAATGTCTTGTCAAAAGTCAATATTTTAAGTCTAGGAGAACTTAAACAGGCTCAAATTGCTGAATTTGCTGATTTAGGTTTACAAAAAGAGGGTTTAGAAAAAGAAATTGTTGCTTTAACTAACACCAAAAATGCTTATCAGCAAAAATCTGATGAATTACCTCGCTTACAGGAGCAGCAAAGAGAACTAGAACGCAAGGTAGAGGTTGCTCAATCTACTTTCCAAACCCTGTTGAAAAAGTCCCAAGACACAGGGATTATCGAACAACAAAAAATTGGTAATGTTCGTCGAGTTTCTGATGCGGAAATTCCTGAAGACCCTGTTGCTCCGCGCAAAAAAATTATTGTTGCTGGTGCTGGCATCATTGGTATTTTTTTCGGGTTAATAGTGGCATTTCTACTAGATATTCGAGATGAAACGATCAAAGATACGCAAGAGGTTAAGCGTCTACTGCCCTATCCTCTAGCTGGTGTAGTTCCTGACATCAATCTGATTGATGAAGATCGTCAATTGTTGCTACCTGGTAGTCTAAACGCCAATGCCCAACTGACTAATTTAGCGATGGTTAATATGACTTTGCCACCTATTAGAGAAGCCTTTTACAATCTTCAGCTCGAGTTAAATTTGCTCGATAGTAATACAGCAAACAAAGTAATCCTAGTTACTAGTGCCATAGCAGGGGAAGGTAAATCATCAGTTTCTGCCAATTTAGCTGTAGCCCAGGCACAGTGTGGGAAAAAGGTCTTATTAATTGATGGCGACTTGCGTCGTCCAACTCAACATATTTTATGGGAACTACTGAATGCTTCAGGTTTGACTGAAGTGTTAGAGCAGAAAATAGCTTGGGTACATGCTGTCACTGAGATGATGCCAAATCTAGATGTAATGACTTCGGGTAACATACCCAAGCATCCTATTTCTCTCCTTAATTCATCCATGATGAGATCCTTTATTCTCAGTGCCAGCGATCGCTATGACTGTATTATTATTGATGCCCCTCCTGTAGTGGGACTAGCCGATAGTAAAATCTTGGGCAAACTAGCCGATGGGTTGCTGTTTGTGGTTCGTCCTGGAGTGGCGAATTACGCTAGCGTCGAGGCAGCTAGAGAAGTATTAGCAGACTTTAATGTTTTGGGAATTGTGGCTAACGGAGTTGACCTAAACAATGAATCTTATGGTTATGAGTCTTATTATCCAGATCGCAAATACCTTGAGGCGGCAAATTAACAGGATAGATGCCAGAAGGTTAAAATGCTTGATAAATTAAAATCAGCAGACCAGAAATTAAGCCCAGGATTTAGAAAAATCATTCGTAATATCGGTTGGTTATCTGCCGAGCGATTGATTAGGATGGCGCTATCTTTTATCGTCGGGGTTTATGTAATTCGGTATTTAGGTCCCGAACAATTTGGCAAGCTGAGTTATAGCACCAGCTTTGTTTTTTTGTTTCTTGCCATTACTAAACTAGGATTAGACGAAATAGTAGTGCGCAATCTGGTCAAGCAGGAAGATACGAGCGCCAAAATTTTAGGTACGGCTTTTGTCCTTAAACTATTTGGCTGTGTACTGGCTTTCTTGATTGTGAGCGCAGGAATTACCATCTCAACCGATGATTGGCTAGTACGTTGGATGACGATCGTCATTGCCTTTAGCATGATTTTCACCTGTTTTGATATTTTGGATCTTTGGTTTCAATCCCAAGTATTATCCAAATCGATCGCCATTGTCAGAAGTATTCAATTTGTGATTAGTTCCCTAGCTAAGTTGGGCTTTATTTGGTTGCAGCTGCCGTTAATTTCTTTTGCATATCTATTTGTCGCCGATACTATCATTAGGGCAATTGGCATGAGTTGGGTATACCTCAAGGATCAACAACACCTAGTTGGTCGCTGGGAGCTTGATAAATCCGTTGCCGTCGATCTACTGCAAAATTCCTGGCCATTAATTTTATCGGGAGCAATGGTGACCATCAATATGAATATCGATCAGGTTATGTTGGGTAACATGTCCACTAGTGAGGAACTTGGTAATTATGCTGCTGCGGTCAAGTTTTCTGAAGTCTGGTATTTTATTCCGACAGTAATTTGTTCTTCAGTATTTCCCGCCATTGTTCAAGCCAAACAGCAAAGTAGAGTTGAATATTATGCTAAAATGCAGCGACTTTATGATTTGATGTCATTCCTGTCTTTAAGTATTGCCCTAGCTGTTGCTTTTACTTCTAAAAATATTTTAACTAGTCTTTTGGGTGCAGAATATTTCAGCGCTGGCACTATTTTGATCCTGCATATTTGGTCGGGAATTTTTATCTTTTTTGGGGTAGCTCGTGGTAACTGGCTAGTGATCGAAGATCTGACTCGTTTGAGCTTAATTACACAGCTTATGGGTGCTGCAACCAACGTGGTTTTGAATTTATTTTTGATTAAACAATATGGTGCGATCGGCGCTGCTGTTGCAACTCTGATTTCTTATGCTGTTTCCTCTTATTTAAGCTGTATGATTTTTCCTGCCATGCATCAAACAGCATGGATGTTGACCAAAGCTTTATTAATACCATTTAGGTTCAAAAGTTTACTGCCTTCGCCCAAATAATTTGCTTTGAATATTTATTAAAGTAATGAGTAATAAGTAATAGATTTTATCTAACTAAAATTTGCTGTAAAATAAGCTGTTTTCACAGATAGCTAATTTTCAGCTCCACAAAATATTTAGTTTTGAACTATAGCGTTACGCATTAAGATTAGGACATTCGTAAAAGCTGAAACCTTGAGAGAGTAAACTTTCCCCCTTTACCCTTTACCCTTTACCCCAGCGCGTAGCGCTATAGGATGAGACATTTATGAGATCTTTAAAGACTAATATCGGGACTAAAGTCAAACAAACTTTGGGAATTCAACCTAATTCGGTGGGTAGAAAATTAACTGTTTTTTCAGATGATATTTTCTTAGTTTCCTATCCAAAATCGGGTAATACTTGGATTAGATTTTTGATCGGCAATTTACTCTATCCAGAAGTTGATATTACTTTTGCCAACGTCCAAAATATAATTCCTGATATTTATTTGGCATCTAACCGCGAACTATTACAAATTTCTCGGCCGCGTATTTTAAAGAGTCATGAATATTTTGACCCAAGATACAAAAAAGTAATTTTGATTACCCGAGATCCCAGAGATGTAACTCTTTCAGCCTACTTTCATTCTATTAAATACGGTTTGATTACTAAAACAACTTCCCTAGAAGAATTTAGTCAGGGGTTTTTATCAAATCACTATCATTTTGTGAGACAGTCTAATCCCTTAGGCTCTTGGGGAGAAAATACAGGTAGCTGGCTTGGGGCAATGGAAGGTAAAGATCATAACAACTTTTTATTACTACGTTACGAAGATTTTCAAACTGATATTACGATGCAGCTAGCTAAAATTGCTAAATTTATGAATCTAGATTGTTTGGAGTCCGATATTAATTTGGCAGTCGAAAAAAGTTCGTTTAAAAGAATGCGTGAATTAGAACGTATACAACAAGATGTGTGGCCAAATAAATATACCAGACACAACATTGCCTTTGTGCGCGAAGCTGTTTCTGGTCAAGGTAGCTTGAAGCTACCTCAATCAGCAATCCAACAAATTGAATCTCTTTGGGGAAATACGATGAAAAAACTAGGTTATTTAGAGAATTAAATAGACAATTATGTTAGCTTGAAATGCATAATTTTTATGTTTAAAAGCTATCAATTAATTTAATAATTCTCAGTTTTTATAGATAATTAACTATGAAATATAATCAGGTCAAAAGTGACCTTAAATATTTAAATTTGGGCTGCGGATATCGTTTTAACGATCGCTGGACTAACGTGAATTTTGTAGCTACTGGAAAGGGGGTGATCTCACATGATTTAGCTCAAGGTATTCCTTTTAGCGATCGCTCGTTTGAATTAGTGTACCATTCCCATGTACTAGAACATTTTTCCCAAGCTGCTGCTAAATCTTTTATACAAGAATGCTGTCGAGTATTGCGCCCTGGAGGAATTTTACGAGTTGTTGTTCCCGACTTGGAGCAAATTGCTCGTTGCTATCTAGCATCTCTGGAAAAAGCTGGTGAGTCAGCACAATGGGCTGCCAATTACGAATGGATGACATTAGAATTACTAGATCAAATGGTGAGAAATAATCGTGGTGGTGATATGGCAATCTATCTGGCTCAAGAAAAAATTGATAATCAAGAATTCATCATCGAGCGTTTTGGTTCGGAAGCTAGCAAACTAAAACAAGTTTCCCAAAGCGATCGCTCTGCTAAATTGTTAGTTAAGCAAATTAAAGCCTTTGGCGCGACGGTACATCAGCTATTGCCCAAATCTCTGGCTAGATTTTGGACGGCCCTAAAAATTGGCTACTATCGTCAAAATGGAGAAATTCATCAATGGATGTACGATCGCTATTCCCTCTCAATCTTGCTGAAAAATTGTGGTCTAGAACAAATAGTAAAGCGTACAGCTAGTGATAGCTACCTCGATAACTGGAGTAGCTTTAATTTAGACACTGAATCCGATGGCAAAGTCTACAAACCAGACTCTTTATTTATTGAAGCAGTCAAGCCACTGGATCATGATGAAAAGGTAATGGGTAATGGGTAATGGGTAATAGATAATAGAGTTTCAGTGGAATTATAGCTATACGTAACAACGTTAGGACATTTTTGAAATACTACTTCCTATTTCCTATTTCCTATTTCCTACTTACAAGCCAATTATAAAACTAATTTGTACATGAAGATTGCATCCCTTAGCACTTTTGATATTCAAGGTGGAGCAGCTCGCGCAGCTTATCGTCTGCATCAAGGTTTAAATCAGATTGATGTCGAATCTTGGATTTTATGTCAATCAAAATTTAGTCAAGATCCCAAAGTTATTGGGGGGAAAACTTCTTCAGGAATTGAACAGGTAAAAACAGGACTCAGGCTAAGTTTAGATCAGCTGCCACTAAAACGCTATCCTCACAAAAGCAAGCAGCTTTTTTCGCCTCACTGGCTAGCCTCTAAAGCAGGCAAACGGGTTGCTCAATTAAATCCTGACATTATTAATTTACACTGGATCGGCGCGGGCTATCTAAAAATAGAGACTCTAGCTCAGTTTCAATCGCCTTTAGTTTGGACATTACACGATATGTGGTCTTTTACGGGAGGATGCCACTACAATCAATCCTGCGATCGCTTTACTGCTGCTTGTGGAGCTTGTCCTCAGTTAGTTAGTAACAGAGAATTAGATTTATCTCGCCAAATTTGGCGACGCAAACAAAAAGCCTGGAGAGATCTCAATTTAACGGTTGTTACCCCTAGTCGATGGCTGGGAAACAATGCTAAAGCTAGTTCTTTATTTAGCGATCGCCGAGTAGAAGTTATTCCCTATGGTTTAGATACAGATACCTATCGACCAATAGACCAAGCAACCGCCAGAAAACTTTTAAAGCTACCCCAAGATAAACAACTAATATTGTTTCTCTCTCTCAACGCTACTAGCGACGAGCGCAAGGGATTTCATTTATTACAGCCAGCTTTACAGCAATTGAGTCAATCAGGTTGGCAAGACAAGCTAGAACTGATGGTGGTGGGGGCATCTACCCCAGAAAATACGCCAGAATTAGGATTTAAAGCCCATTATTTAGGAATTTTGACAGATGACTTGACTCTAGCCTTGGTTTACTCGGCAGCAGACGTTTTTGTGGCTCCTTCTCTCCAAGACAATTTGCCCAATACTGTCCTCGAAGCGATCGCTTGTGGTACTCCCTGTGTAGCATTTGATATTGGTGGAATGCCCGACATGATTGAACATCAGCAAAATGGCTATTTGGCTAGTCCCTTTGTCGTCGAAGATCTAGCTCAAGGAGTGGGGTGGGTATTAGAAGATCCAACCAGATTAAAAACTTTAGGTTATTATGCCCGTACTAAAGCCACACAAGAGTTTGCCTTAAAAATTCAAGCTCGTCGGTATCAAAATCTTTACCAAGAAATATTAGCCTCCTACTAATTTCTCTCGTAAATTGCGATCGCTAAAAATAAAACCAATGAGCAGAAAGAAAGTAATAATATCGTATTATGAAGCCAAGATCGGACTAAATACCAAGTTGCAATCAAATGTGTAACACCTTACTTAAAATCCTTAGCCCCGAACTAAGCGCGATAAACGTCTTAGCGTCTTAGCGTCTTAGCGCGAAATAAAATTATTCTTTAGAAAGCAACTTAGTATAAATACCGATCGATCGCAGTCAAACACTATTTAGGACGTTAAACCGCCAGATTTATAGCTAAAAAACACCATGATCGGACTACAGCAGCTCTCCATTCAACGTCGCCTAGTCGAAAAACTAGAGATAGTAGTTACGGTTTTCTGGTTCATCTACTTTCTTGATGTCAATATCCCCCCTCCACTTCCCGCTGGAATTATTAATGCTCTAAGCTATCCTTTTGTTGCCCTATTAGTTGCCTTGCACTGGAAAGAGGTAGCCTATATTGCCACGAGAAATCTAACTCTGTTGTTATTTTTAGCAGTGGCAATGTTCTCTCTATTCTGGTCTGCTGATATGAGCAGCACTTTTGACATCAATCGGGGTTTATTACGTACCTTTCTTTTTGGTGCCTACTTTACAGCTCGCTATAGCCTCAAAGAACAGATGAAAATTCTAGCGTGGGTGCTTGGTATTGCTGCGCTATTAAGCTTGTTGGCCTGTTTAGGTGTACCGAGCTATGGCATCAAAGAAGATGGCTGGCAAGGAATTTTTCCTTATAAAAACTATATGGGACGGGCGATGGTTTTAGGCGGAGTTTTACTCTTAATTCTAGCTCTAGACAATGCTCGAAACTGGTTATGCTGGTTTGGTTTGGTCCTCACCTTATTTTTGGCGATCGTTTCTCAAAGCTCTACTAGCGTACTACTCTTGCTACTACTGTTTGCACAAATGCCTCTTTATCTACTAATCAAACAGCAATATCGAGTGCGGGTCATTTTGCTCAGTCTAGTATGCATTTTACTTAGCGGTGTAGTCATGGTGATCGTGGCACAGCAAGAAACAATCTTGGTCAATATTTTGGGGGAAGGAACAAACTTCAATGGTCGCACCCCCATCTGGACGATTGTAATTGATACTGTATCTCAGCATCGACCTTGGTTGGGCTATGGTTATGGAGGTTTTTGGACTTCAGATGCAGGAGCGTACGTAATTGCTAATACTTGGGCATCCGACCAAGGAATTGTCGAGAGTTTCAATGCTCATAACGTTTATATTGAAATATTCGCTGATTTGGGTTTAGTGGGCTTAATTTTATATGGAATTGTTTTGCTTAATGTGGCAATAAAAGGCATGATTTTACTCTTAGCAAGCAAAAAAGTTGAATATTTTTGGTTATATCAATTCTTTATGTTTATGACACTAGCGAGTTTAGCTGATGTTGGTCTGGGAATTGGCGCGACTAATGCTTATGGCATCCTCTCCATAGCTCTCTGTTTATCCGTTTCTTTGGAATATCAACGTTTGCAGAAAAAACAGTCGCTCCAACGAGTGCCTCAAATCACTACTCAACGGTTTTAGTTGCAAGAAGGAAGAGAAAACAAAATGACCCTACCGTTAGCTTTTATTATTTGTACCGAACCTGGTAGATTAGAAAAACAGTCACAAATTCTCGCTGCCAGTATCCGTAAGTTTGGTGGCAAGTTAAAAGATACTCCTATTTATAGTTTTCATCCCCGTCAAGGCTCGCCTGTAGCTGAAGAAACACTGAAACAGTTCGCTATCTTAGGAGTAGAGCATCAACAAGTTGTCCTCAATGTCAAATATCACGACTATTATTTAGCGAATAAACCTTATGTCTGCGCCTATGCTGAAGCAACTATTGATGCTGAAATTTTAGTATTTTTAGACAGTGATAAATGCATTTTTGCCGAACCAACAGAATTTTTACTTCCCAGTAATTACAATATTGGTCTACGGGTCGAATATGGTAGGGGTATCGGCTCAACAGGTCGTCAAGATATTCAGGATCATTATTGGCAACAACTCTATCAAACTGTAGGCGTGAAACAGGAAAGATTTGTCCGCACGCCGATTGGAAATAAAATAATTAGAGCGTATTGGAATTCTGGGATAGTTGCCGTGCGACGAAGCGCAGGTATTTTTACAGCTTGGAAAAACAATTTGGAACTGGTGATGCAGGCTGAAATTGTTCCTAAGCAGGGAAACTATATGATTGAGCAGTCTACTCTCTCAGCGACAGTCTGCGCTTTAGAAGAAGAGGTATTTACCTTCTCTGACGCCTATAGTTATCCTCTACCATTGCACAACCGTTTGTCACCAGAATTTAAGTTAACTAGCTTCGATCGAATCGTTTCAATCCACTATTTTGGCTTGTTCTACTATCGTACTTGGCAAAAAGAATTAGACAAACTCAAAATCGATAAGAAATCGGCAAATTATGAGTGGTTATGTCAAACCATATCTGCATACGATCTCGACTATAAACCCATCACCACTAAATATTATTATCTACTAAAAAAAATTGAAAATACACTAAGACAATTCAATATTAAAATTAATATCTCGGAATTGATTAAGCCCAATAGCTAAAAATATCCAGCTTCTCTGTGTCAGTTTCAGTATTGAAGCAAAAGCTTTAAGCTGACTCAGTTCATTTACAAACATCACCCTCAATAATGGTGATATATACTATAATAGAGTTATAGTAATTTTTACTATAATTAGCCACTAAATTGAATTTTTAATCAATTTGTAAATTTATTTAAATTTTATTGAAATCTATCAGGATCTAAAAACCATGTTTACCGCAGCTAAACCCAAGATCGATTCCGCCGAAATTCCTAGTGATTTATTTGGCGCAATTAAAGAACTGAAAAGAGAACTCAATGCCGTAATTCTGGCTCACTATTATCAAGAAGCTGATATTCAAGACATTGCCGATTATTTAGGTGATTCTTTAGGTTTATCACAGCAGGCTGCTAATACTAATGCAGAAGTGATTGTCTTTGCTGGGGTACATTTTATGGC
>JBDKJC010000046.1:0-10734 GCA_039796815.1 Cyanobacteriota bacterium
CTTGGGGTATGGGATGAGTGGAGTCGCAACTCAAGTAAATATAAGCCTGGGGAGTGTGCATACCGCTGGTCAAGTTTTAACGGTACTGGGATTACTTTTAGGACTATATATTATTACGCCAAAATTGGCTAAAGAGGTAATGAATCATTTTATAGTAATTCAAAAAATACCAGATAGCACCAATATGATTTTCTAACGATTTGGAAAATGATAAAGTTTTTTGGCGAGCATTACATGGGGCTAAAGCCTTTGTTTACGCCTTTCGATGACCCATCTGGCGATCTTCATCAAGAGGAGATCTTTTTAAAGCTCATTTCTACTCCCATAAATGCAATTAATCTATCGTAGCTTGTAATTCAGCTTTCCCAGGTGTTAGTCGAACTGATTCTTCTCGATACTCCTTTAAGGTAAATGAATCTACCTGAATAGCATCATTGCGAACAGCTTCAGCTTGGGTCAAAAGTTCTACTTCGTCGAGATTAATAATCTCTGCTTCTAAAGCTTCTCTCACTAGGATGGTTGGGTTTTTTGGAGGTAACTTGCCTTCCTTGGAAGCAGTTTTAATCTTCTGAAGAATTGACTCTGCCACCACCGACAGCATCATAGCTTGTTCCAATCTACCCAAAGTTTCTTGGGGGTTGTCGGGGAGATAAATACCTTTTGTCAAATTATCTCTGGGCATTCCAGGGGTTTGAATGATCTGCGCCACTTGACTCCCTAGTTGATCTGAAGGCAGCTTCCCGAGGGGATTGAGTCGCCCCCAAGCAGCTACTAGCCTCAAGCCTGGCAATGACATATTCTCAAAAATTCCCATCAAGCCTTGCTGGATTCGGGCAAAAGCGTATTGCATCGACCAATGTACTAGGGGCAGATCTGCTGGGTTTCTGCCTTCGGCTTCAAAGCGCCGTAGAGTAGCAGTAGCTAAATAAAGCCAAGAAAGTATGTCGGCAAATCGACCAGTTAATTTTTCCTGCCGTTTTAAACCTCCTCCATAAACTATCAGAGATAGGTCAGTGAATAGAGCGAAGGTGGCGGATGTCCAAGCTAGACGACGATAATATTGAGCAGTCGCCCCCGATACTGGGACAGGGGCTAGATAGCCACGAGACAGGCTTAGTAAGACAGTGCGACAAATATTGCGGACTAGGGAACCAAGGTGATGCCAAATAACCCGATCAAAGGCTGGAATATCACCTTGCTGCAATGCTGCTATCTCTTGATATACATAGGGATGGGAACGAATTACCCCCTGCCCAAATATAATCATGGTGCGGGTCAGAATATTTGCTCCTTCCACAGTGATCGGAATGGGAATAGCACTATAAATATTTGCCAGTAAGTTTCGAGAGCCCCGACAAATCCCTGCACCCCCCATAATATCCATGCCATCATTGATAATCAGACGAGATAGCTCAGTAAAATTATACTTGGCGATCGCCGCTACCACCGCAGGTTGTTCTCCCTGGTCTACCGCAGCTACAGTATAGATCCTAGCAGCTTCCATCAGGTAAGTTAGCCCGCCAATGCGCGCCAGAGGCTCCTCCACCCCTGCAAAGCGACCAATATTTAGTCCAAACTGTTGACGGACTCTGCCATAAGCCCCCGTAACCCTGGTAACTAACTTGGCAATCCCCGTGCAGGTGGCAGGAAAACTAATACCCCGTCCCGCAGCCAAAGACTGCATCAGCATTTTCCAACCCTGTCCCGCCTGGGCTACACCACCGATAATTTGCTCGATCGCCAGCACCACATCTTGCCCCTTGGTGGGAGAATTATAAAACGGCACACCCATCGGATCATGACGGCGATCAATAATTACCCCAGGAGTATCAGTGGGAACTAAAACACAGGTAATACCAACGTCAACTTCTTGACCCAAAAGATGATCAGGATCTTGTAGTCTAAAAGCTAATCCCATTAAAGTGGCGATCGTTGCTAGGGTAATATAACGTTTTGACCAGTTTAACCGCAGATATAACTTATCATCATCCCCTTTAAAAACTACTCCCTGAGAAGTGATACTCCCCGCATCAGAGCCAGCCTGGGGTTCAGTTAGAGCGAAACAAGGAATCTCTTCCCCCCTTGCTAACCTGGGTAAATAATAATTTTTTTGCTCAGGTGTCCCGTAGTGCAGCAGCAATTTAGCAGGGCCCAAAGAGTTAGTCACCCCGACAGTAGCAGTGTGGGTAAAAGAACGAGAAGCTAACTTAACCATCACCGCACTGTAAGCTAAGTTAGAAAAACCCAACCCACCATATTCCATGGGAATCATCATGCCAAAGAAACCCTCTTGTCGCAGATAATCCCAAACTTCGGGGGGTAAATCCTTACGAGAATGAATTTCCCAGTCTGTCGCCATCCGACATACTGTTTCTACCTGATGATCGAGAAAGAATTTTGCTTCAGAAGATAGCTGGGGATAAGGTTCATTGAGGAGGCGCTTAAAATTAGGTTTACCAGCTAAGAATTCCCCTTCCACCCAGACATTACCCGCCTTGATCGCTTCCCGTTCCGTAGCAGAAATATTTGGTAGTAGTTTTAGAGCAGCGATCGCCTTAACTAAATAAGCAGTAATCAATCTCTGACGTAATGGAGGCAGATTAAACACTAACGCCAAGATGCCCAGAACCATCCAACCCCATAAAGGAGCATCACAAACCACTAATAAGCCCGCCAAATAAAGCGTCCATCCCCATAAAGGCACACCGACATAACCAATACAGATAAATAAACCTAAAAATAAAATTGCGATCGCAACACTGCTATGAGCGCTAAAAAAATTAATCATACCCCCAACTCCTAATTCCAAACTCGACGCGACGATAGGAGCTTATCCGCAGGTGTACCCTTTAGGGAATCCTTTAGGGCGAACTCCAAACTCATAAAATCAAATTCTCAAACACCCCCGCGGCCCCCATGCCACCGCCAACACACATGGTAATCATGCCGTAGCGGATACCCCTTCGTTGCATCTCGTGGAGTAAAGTAGCGGTTAGTTTTGCTCCCGTGCAGCCCAAAGGGTGTCCTAAAGCGATCGCCCCACCGTTAACGTTGATAATGTCTTCATCCAGTCCCAATTTACGAATCACCGCTAGTGACTGTCCTGCAAAGGCTTCATTAAGTTCAATTAACCCAATTTCATCTAAACTCAGACCAACTTGCTGAAGTACCTTGGGTACTGCCACCACAGGGCCAATGCCCATGATTTCGGACGCCACCCCCGCCACGGCATAGCCTAGAAGTTTAGCCATTGGTCGTACCTTTAGCTGATTGACCATTCTCTGGCTCATAATTACCGCTGCTGCTGCCCCGTCTGACATCTGAGAAGAATTCCCCGCTGTGACTGTCCCCTTAAGATTAAATACGGGTTTTAGCCCTGCCAAAGCTTCCATACTAGTATCAACGCGAGGCCCTTCATCGGACTCAAATATCCGTTCAAAAGTTTGGGTTTTGCCTTGTACATAGAGGGTTTCAGAGAATTTCACAGGCACAATTTCTGGTTTAAACAGACCCTTGCTGATAGCAGCCAAGGCTTTTTTATGCGATCGCAGAGCAAATTGATCCTGATCCTGGCGGGAAATATTAAATTCCTGCGCCACATTTTCGGCAGTAATTCCCATAGAAATATAGGTGTTAGGAGATGCTGAGACTAATGCTGGATTGAGAGCCAGATAATTCCCTCCCATTGGCATCAAGCTCATGGATTCTGAACCCCCCGCCACGATCAAATCTGCCTGTCCCGCGATAATTGCCTGGGATGCCATCGCAATGGTTTGCAAACCCGAGGCACAGAAACGATTGACAGTACAGCCTGGGACAGAATCGGGCAATCCCGCCCGACGAGCCACAATGCGACCCAAGTTAAAACCCTGTTCCCCTTCGGGAAAAGCACAACCCATGATCACATCATCAATCAGTCCTGGATCAAGGTTTGGTATTTTAGCGATCGCTCCCTGCAATGCGATCGCCCCCAAATCGTCGGGACGCACAGAATGCAATGTTCCCCGTGGTGCTTTACCAACGGCAGTTCTGACACTACTTACAATATATGCTTCTTTCATAACCTTCTCCTTTTGAACTCCGAACTAATTCCTCAAGGGTTTTTTAGTTTGCAACAAATGGGCAATCCGTTCTTGGGTCTTGGTTTCTTGCAATAACGGCACAAACAATTCCCGTTCTAGTTGCAGCAAATAATCTTCACTCACCAAAGCTGGGGCGGTAAGTTCTCCACCAGTGAGAACATAGGCTAACCGATTGGCGAGAAAGCGATCGTATTCCGAGATATATCCCCCTTGTTGGAAGCCATAAGCTGCTTGTTCTAGGGCTGCTTTTCCAGGTTGACCCAACACCATAATGGAATCCCGCTGAGGGATCGGAGCATAACCTTCCAGAGATAGACGAATTACCTCCTGTTTGGCTACATATAAACGGCGATCTCTATTCATAATCACCTTCGCTGTAGGCGCTAATAAACCCAGTGCTTGGGCTTCATGACCACTAGTAGAGACCTTTGCCATCCCCACGGTTTCAAATACCCTTTGGATGAAAGGTTGAATCTGGCTGGCAGTCTCTTGAGCTGAGTGTTCTGCTGCCCAGGCAGCCATCCGCATGATGCCCCCCGCCCCAGGAATTAAGCCCACTGATAGTTCCACTAAACCGATATAACTTTCCGCTGCTGCCACCACTTGTGGGCAAGCCATCACTAGTTCACAACCACCTCCCACCGCTAATCCTCTGACGGCAGCGACAATGGGTTTAGGGAAATAATGGATTCTCTGTAAGGTTTTTTGGAATTGCAACACCAGATCAGCGATCGCCGAGTATTGACCAGACTGAGCCAAAGCGCCGATCTCCGCCAAGTTTGCCCCCCCACAGAAGTTGACATTACTGTTACCAATGACCATGCCATGATAATCACGATCTTCCAGTATATTTAAAGCTTCTGTCAGTCCTGACATGACTTTAAAGCTCAGGGTATTGCCTTTAGAAAGGAACTCGTACAGAACTACACCATCCCCTAGATCCAGCAATGCTGCCTCTTCGTTTTGCCAAAGGATATTTTCTGGATGGGATTTAATTACCGATAGCTCAATTTCATCTTGAGGACTATTTAAATCCTGATATCCTTGATCGGGAAGATAAACTTGATCCTGTTGATAAAATCCCCCTACTTGATGCTGCTTAATCATGGTTTGTACCCAATCAGCAAGGGGTATATTAGATGTCTGCATATCGGTGATGATCGTTTTAAACCCTAAGACATCCCAGATTTCAAACGGCCCTAATTCCCAACCAAATCCCCAACGCATTGCCCGATCTAGCTCGGCGGGGCTATCGGTAATTTCGGTAAGACGATCAGCACTATAACTGAGAATGGCAAGGATCATCGAACGGAACAAGCTACCAGCACGACCAGAATCTTGATATAAAGCCCTTAAGCGATCGCCCAGTTCTAGCTTTTGCCAGGATTTAAGATCCCCTAACTCCATCGGTTGAGCTGGTTCGTAAGTCAAAGTTTGCGGGTTGAGGGAAAGAATATTTCCCTCCACTTTGTGATAAAAACCTTGTCCTGTTTTTGCCCCTAATCTTCCTGTTGCCACTAACTTCTCTAGTAAAGAAGGAACGAGAAATACGTCACGACTTTGATCATCAGGAATAGCAGGATACAGATTTTGCGTCACATAGACCAAGATGTCTAGCCCCACTAGATCAGCAGTGCGAAAAGTCCCAGATTTTGGTCTACCCACTAAAGTCCCTGTGAGGGTATCAACTTCTTCAATGGTGTAGCCCTGGTCGGTGAAAGCTTTAATCCCCAACATAATTACGTACATGCCGATGCGATTAGCAATGAAATTAGGAGTATCTTTCGCCACCACCACCCCCTTACCCAGGTGCAAACGACCAAACCATTCCATTCTCAGCAGAACATCGGTGTCAGTATCTTCAGTAGGAATCAGTTCGAGTAACTTCAGATAGCGCGGAGGATTAAAGAAATGAGTACCCAAGAACCGTTGACGAAAAGATAGTGGCAATCCTTGGGCAATTTCCTTCACAGGCAAACCACTGGTATTCGTAGAAACGATCGCATCCTGACGAATCACCCCTTCAATTCTTGCCATTAATTGCTGCTTGATGGCTAAATTTTCCACCACCGCTTCAATTACCCAGTCCACTTCCGCCAGACGATCAAAATGTTCATCAAAATTGCCCACAGTAACCCGACGAGCAACCTGCTCAGTAAATAAGATCGACGGTTTAAGCTTTAGAGCTTTATGCCAGGATGCTTCCGCGATCGCATTTTTATCCCCTTCTGGGGCAGCTATATCTAGTAAATATACTTTTAATCCCGCGTTAGCCAAATGAGCCGCAATCTGCGAACCCATCACCCCCGCACCTAAAACCGCAGCAGTTCGGAATGGTTTAAATATCATATTGTTTCTCCTTCTAATGAATTCGGAGTTCGCCCTAAAGGATTCCCTAAAGGGTACACCTGCGGATAAGCTCCTATCGTCGCGTCGAGTTCGTAATTCGGAGTTGAGGGATCGTCTTTCTCTCCGATGAAAGGAATGTCTAAGTCGGAAGAGCTGCTTTGATGTCGCCAGTAACCCCACAAACCTCGGAATTGCGCCAATCTTAACTTTCTTAACTTCTTAACCAATCCCTTGAACTCAAAACTCTTAACTAACTCCGAACTACTAACTCCGAATTCTGAGACAGTTGCGTTGCGGGGGTTCCCCCCGTTGAGCAAACTGTCGAACCCGTAGGGCGAACTCCGAACTCCGAACTCCGAATTTAATTGAAACTGCTGAACTTTTGACCATCGAGGCAACTTTTCGTTAACTTGATCCACCAACGTTTGATAGAGGGCAATAACTTCAGGCTGTTGTAACAACTCGCTATCTGACAAGTCCTCACCTAGAGTTTTGACCTGTTGTCGTAATTGCTTTAAATCAGCAACAATCAACATGCCACAGGACTTTTCTTGCCATCCCACTACCACCGCCTGGGCGACTAAAGGCGATCGCTTAACCTGATCTTCTAAAGCTTGTGGCGCGACATATTTACCAGTAGACAGTTTAAACAGGTTTTTCTTAGTCCCTGTAATCACTAAGAACCCTTCGGGGGTATATGCCCCCAAATCCCCTGTATGAAACCAGCCTTGGTCATCAATTACGGCTCTAGTGGCTTCAGGATCTTGATAATATCCCTGCATCACATAGGGAGATTTGACCAGAATTTCTTGGTCTGCGGCGATCGCCAATTCTACTCCAGGAATCGGCAATCCCACTGTTCCCGCACGATTCAAACCATCTTGGTTACAGCAAATCACTGAACTGGTTTCTGTTAAGCCATAGCCCTGGAGTACCGTCATCCCCGCAGCACTTAGGGTATTGGCAAGATCGGCTGTTAAGGCAGCACCGCCACTGATAAAGTATTTGAGCCTTCCCCCAAAGGATTTACGTACCTGAACAAACACGAGCCTATCAGCTAACTTGAGTTGGAGTCTAAAGGCGAGAGATTGGGGCTTGCCCAACTCAAAACTGTGCGCCAGTTGCCATGCCCAGTCAAAAACAACCCTTTTAATGCCCTGAAGTTTGAGTCGGCGGTCGCTTATTTTTTGGGCTATTTTTTCCAATAATCGCGGTACAGTAGCCACTATAGTCGGTTGCACCGTCAGGAAATCTCTAGCTGCTCGGTTCGGAGTTGAAAAATAGATGCTATGTCCATAATTAAGATGACCAAAGATAAATGCTCTGGCAAAAATATGAGTTAAGGGTAAAAAAGACAACACCGTCTCTTCTGCTCCCAGTTTTAAGTTATTAATACTCTTAAAAGTAGTTAAAATATTAGCGGTAATATTTTCATGACTCAACATTACCCCTTTCGGTTGTCCAGTTTCCCCTGGAATATAAACGATGGTTGCCAAGTCTTGAGGTGCAAGGCGCGATCGCAATTCCCGCATCCTTACTTCACTCCATAATTTTTCCCCCCTAGCCCTAACCTCAGCCACAGAAAGCAATTGAATACATTGAGGCAGTTCAGCACCAGACAAGCCTGATTTTCCCTGACTCAAGAGCATCGGCAGACACAAACAAGCAGGTTTAGACAGGGAGTTCGACGTTAATGATAACTCCGAACTTTCAATTAACTCCGAACTCGACGCGGAGCGAAGCGTAGCTAATCCTTTAGGGCGAACTCCGAACTCCGAACTCTGATCAATAATCATCTGAAGCTCAGAAATCTTATGCAAATAGGGCGTGACTTGAGCCAACAGATCTAGATCTGAAACAATTAACATCCTTGCTGCTGAATGATTCAGAATCCAGACAATGTTATCTAGAGTTTGAGTTAAATCAATCGGTACAGACACCAATCCCGCCAGGGACAAGGCAAAATCTGTCAGGAGAAAATTGCGATCGCTATGCATTAACAAAGCAACTTTATCCTTGGGCTTCAACGACGACTCCAGTAACCCCAGCGCCAACTCTTCCCCAGCCTTCCTAAGTTCAAGATTAGATTGAGACTGCCAGGTATTTCCTTGCCACTGGTTAAATGCTCGATAATTAGGATGGCGATTGCAAGCTTCATCCAGCAACGAAGGCAAAGTTCTACCCAAAATTGGCTTCATTGGCTCAATTGCCCAATCTCCTCTTAAATAAGGTTTAATAAACTGTTTATTGTCCTTAGTACTAAAAACTTTAGCAACAAAAATATCGGTTATTTTAAAAGGCATAAACATCTACCTCAAATTACAAACTCGACGCGGAGCTAATCCTTTAGGGCGAATTCCGAACTCCGAACTCCGAACTCTGAACTCAAAAATGGAAGCTACTACAATCTTTGATTGATAATCTTTAATGCCTTTCTGCTTCCATGTACCCAATCTATCAACAGATTTTGAGTAACTTGTGAGGGATCAATATTAAACGTGAAACTAACTTCCTTTAAGCTTTTTAAGAATGTAGTCAAAATTTATGTATGATTGTGCAGTTCATGTCCCGGTTCAGCAACACCATTTTTTTAAATCTTCAACCTCAAGTTTAAAATCTAAATTGGCGGTTACTGTTTTGACTTGTGTATATGCCAATAAACCATATTCCCCGAGTTCACGACCAATGCCCGATTGTTTGAAACCGCCAAAGGGTGCAGCAGCATCTAGCGCATCGTAACAATTAAGCCAAACTGTACCCGCACGCAGACGATGAGCGACAGCATGAGCTTTGGCAATATCTTTGGTCCACACCGCACCTGCAAGACCATACTTAGTATTATTGGCTCGATTAATCACCTCTTCGATATCTTGAAACTTGATAATGCTCATTACTGGTCCAAAAATTTCCTCTTGGGCAATTTTCATTGAATCTTGCACATTACTAAAAACTGTCGGTTCGATAAAGAAACCGCGATCTCCAACTCGATTACCACCATGTTGTAAATTAGCACCTTCCCTGATACCTGCTTCGATATAGTTTAGGACTCGATCTAACTGTACCTGGCTGATTTGAGGTCCTTGTTCCGTCTGGAGGTCAAAAGGATCGCCCATGACTCTTTTTTTAGCTCGCTCAACACTGCGAGACAGAAATTCTTCATAACACTTTGCTTCGACAAATAGCCTTGAACCAGCAGTACAGCACTGCCCTTGATTCAAAAATAAGCCCAAATGCGCTCCTTCAATAGCTGCGTCGAGGTTGGCATCAGCAAAGACGATATTAGGACTTTTTCCGCCTAATTCTAAAGCTACCCCTTTAAGATTACTTTGGGCAGCAGCAGTCATAATCACATGCCCTACTTCAGTTGAACCCGTAAAAGCTATTTTATCAATATCCTGATGACTGGCGATCGCTATGCCTGCGGTACTGCCCTCACCAGGAAGAATATTCACAACTCCAGGAGGAAAACCCGCTTCAACAATTAGTTCTCCTACTCTTAAAGCGCTTAAAGGGGTTAGACTAGCAGGTTTTAAAACAACTGTATTGCCTGTTGCCAAAGCAGGAGCTAGTTTCCAAGCTTGCATTAGTAAGGGAAAATTCCACGGAATAATCTGACCAATAACGCCAATAGGTTCGTGTCTGGTATAACAGAGGAAATTTCCTGTAACGGGTATAGTTTTGCCCTGAATCTTATCTGCCCAGCCAGCAAAGTATCGATAGCACTGGATAGTCAGAGGTAAATCAACATTAAGTGACTCCCTTAAAGGTTTGCCGTTATCTAATGTTTCTAAATGAGCTAACTCTGTTTGATGTTGTTCCAGTAGGTCAGCCAGTTTATGCAATAAAGCTGCGCGATCTCCTCCCGACATTCGCGACCATTCTCCAGAAATAAAAGCTTTTCTTGCTGCCTGTACTGCCAAATCCACATCGATCTCATCCGCTGCTGCTACTTCGCAAATTACTTCCTCTGTAGCTGGGTTGAGCGTGAGAAATTTTTGACCCGAAACACTATCGACCCACTCATTGTTAATCAACAGCTTACTTTTGGCACTAATTATTGCTGCTTGTTTAGCTGAAGTTAATCTAACCATAATTCCCTCTTTTAAGATTTTTCTAAACTCCCAACTCCGAACTTTAAAATCAGAATATATAAACAGGTAGGTTCAGCATGAGGAATAGCTAATAACTCCGAATTACTAACTCCGAACTCTAAAAACTAATCATGAATCACCACTTCCGTTCCAATCTCTGTCCAATCAAACAACCATTGGGCTTTATCTAGAGGTAGATTAACGCAACCATG
>JBDKJC010000047.1:0-10733 GCA_039796815.1 Cyanobacteriota bacterium
CCTTTGCGTTCCGCATCTTCAACAATATATAAAGCTGCCCGATCTTTAACCGATCCACCAGGATTCAAAAATTCTGCTTTGCCCAAAATTTCGCAGCCTGTCTCATCGCTAAAGCTATTAAGGCGAATTAGGGGAGTATTTCCCACTGTAGCGACAAAACCGTTCTTGATATCCATAAGCTAATCAAAATTAAATTAATCGACTCTCTAGTATTTTTAGATTACCTGAATTTTAATTCTAGTTAAATTATTCATTGACAATTTCGTGATGTCCTTCGGCAATTAGTTTTGGTTTAACGTAAAGGTTTTCTAACAGAACGCCGATTCCTGCTACCCAAGGCGGGACAATTAAAGCGCCAATAATACCCAACACCTGTGCGCCTCCCAATACCGCTAGTAATTGATAAAGAGGCGGAACTTTAACTGAGTTGCCGACTAATAGAGGATCTAGTACGTAGGTTTCTAGATTCTGCACAATTACAAACAGTAGCAGCACCCAAATAAAGGTAACTCCACCCTGAGCAGTGGATACAATCAAGGCGGGAACTGCACCTAAAATTGGACCAAAGAAAGGAATTAGGTTGGTAAATCCTGCAATCACCCCTAAACCCAAAGCCAATTCTGATAAGCCTAAAAACCTCAAGCTGATACTAATAACTAAGCCCAAGATAGCCGATACTAAAATTCTGCCCTGGATATAGCCGCCCATTCTGCTACTAACTGGATCGATTTGCATCGCTAAACGTTTATTCCACGGCTCGGGAAAGAGATTGATAATATCTGCTAGTAGTTGTTGAGAACCCGATAGCATGTAGGCTGAGAGCAGCAATGCCAGCAAGGCACTTAAGACACCCCCAATAATGCCCCTTGTCAGGCTATAAGAGCGTACCACTAGCTGTTGACTAGAACGAATTGCCCAGGCGGTTAAGCCCTGAACATCTAACAATTGGTTAATAATATCGGGTGCGCCTGTTTCGTCGATGCCAAAGCGTAGAATGAATTCCGCTAACAGCGACTGCAACGCCTCCAGATAGATAGGAAATTTGCCAATTAAAATCTCAATCTGCTGTACTACTGTTGGTCCGACAATTAAGCCAAATCCCGTCAAAGTAGCAATTAAGCCTGCATAGACTAATAAGACGGCTAAAACCCGAGGTACTCCAACATTCTGAGTCATGTTGACTATCGGCGATAAGGTGGCAGCAAGTACCACTGAAATCATCAAAACAACTATCAAACTTCTTAATTGCCATAAAAGAATTAAGAGTAAAGGTAGAGTAATTAATAACAATAGATTAGTTATGGAGATAGAAATCCGTCTATTATTCATGTAGTTTTGGCGATCGCGAATCGGAAACAAAATGCTCGCACATTGCGCTACCTATTAAATTAACAACTACTCATCTATTTTTGGCACACTAGCAAATTCGCGATCGCTTTCAATTACCAACAAGACTATCAACAGCGATCGCTATCCATTTTAATTATTCAATCTGTATCTGAACTATCAGTAGTGGGGGATCGATCTATCTTTTCATTTTGATTATCTCTGACTAAAAAGTCAGGACTTTCAGCGATCGGACGAATGCCATCTTCTTCAAATGTATCTGCTATTTTAATCTCTCCACTAACGATCGGGCGAATACCGTCTTCTTCAAATGTTTTATTATCTTGTTGTTTATTCATAATCAAAGATTTTCAGTTACTAAAATATGGGTTTATAGCAACATATCTTTTCATTTTATACGGCGAATCTAACTAAAGTATTAATTATTAGCCGCTAATTAATCTAGCAGAATTATCGGTTTTGCTAATAATAAAAAGCTTGGTGATTAATAAAGTATGCTCAATATTTAGTAATAAATCGTACCAATCTGTAGCAATAACTTAATGACTAAAATTTACTTTTCTACTAGGATTTTGCCTCTTGACACATGACTTATAATGTGTGGTTGAATTTGTTAACTAAAATGCAGGTTTGGCTATGAATAGTGCTGAGAGAAACATATCGGATTTTTACAATACTGTCGGTTGGGAATCAGAAGCAGAGGTATATGAAGATACCAAAAGATTTGAAGATTTAAGAGAACTGGCTCAAGAATATAACGACAAATGCCGACTTAGAGTAGCCAGACATATTCCTGCTCAGGGAGATAAAATGCTTGATATGGCATCTGGACCTATTCCCTACAAGGAATATTTAGATTATTCCCAGAATTTTCAGCAACGGTATTGTGTAGATTTATCGGCAAAAGCTTTAGCTGATGCGAAAAAAAAGATTGGCGATCGCGGCGTCTTTTTACATGGTAGTTTTTTTGATCTTAAACTAGAAGAGAATCTTTTCGATTGTGCAATTAGTCTTCACACTATTTACCACATGGATAAAGAAAAGCAAGAAGAAGCAGTTAGAAAATTAATCGCTGTAACTAAACCAGGTCAACCAGTAATTATTGTTTATAGAAATCCTAATACCTTAATTGAATATTTTGTGTCGCCACTACGAAAGCTTAAGCAAACATGGAAAAATTTAAGTAGTACCCCCACTAATGAAACTCCACTATATGCCTTTGCTTATCCAATTAAATGGTGGGAACAATTTCGTGATGAAGCCGATTTAGAGATCTGGCCCTGGCGTTCGTTTTATGCTCCACATCAAAAAATCTTGATTCCCAACAATCAGCTTGGAGCAAAAATATTCACTCTTTTATACAATCTTGAGGAGAAATTCCCTAATTTCTTTGTTAAACATTTCCAATATCCAATGATCATCCTGAGAAAAAAATAGCGAGTAGCAAATCCGAAATTGAGGCGATCGTCTCAATTTCGAGTATTACTTACTACTTGCTACCTGTTACTTGCTACTTGTGAATTCAGCCCTTCGGGCTTAGTAACCCCTAATGAGTCGTCATCAACAAAATCAACGATTAAAAGAACTCGCCCAGGTATTTTTGCGCCTGGGGGCGATCGCCTTTGGTGGTCCTGCTGCTCACATTGCGATGATCGATGACGAGGTGGTCAAACGTCGGGAGTGGCTGAGTCGAGAAAATTTACTAGATTTAATGGGGGTCACTAATTTGCTTCCTGGCCCTAACTCCACAGAATTAGTAATTCATATTGGCTATGAACGAGCGGGATGGGCTGGTTTATGGGTAGCGGGAAGCTGTTTTATTTTGCCTGCCATGATTTTGGTATGGTTGTTGGCAATAGTTTATGTCCGCTACCAAACTGTACCTCAAGTAGAATGGTTGCTTTACGGAATTAAACCAGTGATTATTGCGATCGTGCTTCAGGCATTATGGAAGCTCGGTAAAAAAGCCGCCAAAGATACTCCGACAACAGTTGCAGGAATTATGGCGATCGCAGCTTATTTTGCAGGAGTTAACGAAATTTTGTTGTTGATGTTGAGCGGAATTGTCGTGATGCTAATTAAAAACTGGCAAAATGGCGATCGAACAACCAACGGTTTATTTTTATTGCCATTGTCGCAAATGCAGGCACAGTTAGGGTCGTTAGGGGGAGTGACAACTGCCGTCTCGATTGGCTGGGGAAGTGTGTTTTGGTTTTTTCTCAAAATTGGCAGTGTTCTTTATGGTAGTGGCTATGTATTACTGGCATTTTTGCAACGGGATTTAGTCGAACGCAATCATTGGCTAACATCTCAACAGCTTTTAGATGCAGTGGCAATCGGACAGATTACACCAGGTCCTGTATTTACTACCGCTACTTTTGTGGGCTATCTGCTGGCAGGAAATGCAGGAGCGATCGCAGGAACATTCGGTATATTTTTACCTGCCTTTTTGCTGGTGGGGATAGTCAATCCTTGGGTAAGGACATTACGCCAATCTCCTTGGGCTGGAGGGTTTTTGGATGGTGTTAATGCTGCATCCTTGGGCTTAATGGTAGGAGTTACTTATACTTTAGGACGTGCTGCAATTGTAGACTGGTTGACCATCATCGTGGCAGTTTTCAGTGCGATCGCTGTCTTTCAATTTAAAATCAACTCTGTTTGGTTAGTAATTGCGGGAGGAGCGATCGCGATTATTTTACATTTATTGGGCTGGATTAATTAAAAAACTACTAACTTTTGACCAACGGTCAGAGCAGGCTCCGTCGTCTTACGGCGGAGTAATCTCTGACCTTTCAAGCAAGTTAATCACAGCTCAACAAGCAACTATTGACATTACTAAAATTAAATAAGGTATTAAACTGTAGTAGTTTATTTTTTCGCCAAAGATTAACATGAAATCCTTACTTGCCAATGCCTTTGAAGCATTTAATCAATATAGTGGTTGGATTGTTTGGAACTTATTCTTAGCTTTTATTCCTCTAGCTCTCAGCTTTTGGCTATTTACTAAACCTCAGACCAAGACTGGTTCTAAACCAGCTCGGCGATCGCTTTTTTGGTGGGCGATCTTCCTTATTTTTATTGCTTTTTTGCCTAATGCTCCCTATTTGCTGACTGATATCATACATTTAATTGCGGCAATTCGGGCAAATTATTCAATCTGGATTACTACTTTAATTTTTATTCCCCTACATTTATTTGCTATATTTCTTGGTTGGGAATCCTATGTGATTTCTGTGCTTAATCAAAGTCGTTATTTAGAAAAACAAGGTGCGAAAAAATTTGTTTTTATTAGTGAAATCTTGATTCATGCTCTATGTGCCGTGGGAATTTATTTAGGTAGATTTTTGCGCTTTAATAGTTGGGATTTTGTGACGAAGCCTGATATTGTCTTAGTTTCCACTATCGATAATTTAACTAATAAAAAACCTTTACTAGTAATAATGATTACCTTTGCTATTTTGACTATACTTTATTGGTTAAGCAAACAAATTACTTTAGGAATTTGGTGGCGAATACGCAATTATCAATAACGTCTAAAAAGCTTATAGCTTATAGCTTATAGCTTATAGCTAAAATTGTTCACAAACCATGAAAAATTACTCAACATCAATTCTAGTTCTTTACAATATTTCGGCAAAATTGATTACTTAAAATTAGCTAGAAAAATTGTTCGATCGTCAGCAATTTATCTTAGTTGGTCTAAACGTACTTTGCGAACCTGGAGTAGATAGGCAAATCTTGAGCAAATTATTGAAGTTTAAATATTTACTTTGTCTTAGTCTCAGCTTAATTATTTTGATTTCGACTGCTGGTATATCTTTTACAAGCACGGTTACCAGAGCTACAAGCAAGCCAAACATTATCTTTGTGCTAACAGATGATCTGGATAATGCTGCGATTGAATATATGCCACAGGTAAAGTCATTTATGGTTGACGGAGGAGTCAGCTTTAGCAATTATTTTGTCAATGTTTCTTTGTGTTGTCCCTCTAGAGCGACTATCCTGCGGGGTCAATATGCCCATAATACAGGAGTTTATACTAATCGCAAGCGAGATGGCAGCTTTATCTATTTATATCGCCATGGGTTAGAAAAATCGACGATCGCCACCTGGTTACAGCAACAAGGCTATCGTAATGCCTATATCGGTAAATACTTTAATGGTTATCCGCGCAAAGCAGCGAAAAATTATGTACCTGCGGGTTGGGATGAATGGGCGAGTCCCATTTTTGATAGTGGCTATTTGGGCTATAGTTTTACTCTTAATGAAAATGGCAGTTTCGTTGAATATGGCGATCGCCCCGAAGATTATAGTGCTGATGTCTATACCAAGAAAGCTCAACAGTTCATCAATCGAGCCGCTAACGATAAACAACCCTTTTTTCTTTATCTTTCCTATTTTGAGCCTCACCAACCTGCCATTCCCGCACCGCGCCACAGCAAGCTGTTTCCTGATGCCTTTGCTCCGCGCACTCCCTCTTTTGATGAAGCAGATGTTGGGGATAAACCCAAATATATTCGCGAACTTCCTTTATTAAGTCCAGCCCAAAAAAATCGGATTGACCAACTCTATCAGAACAGATTGCGATCGCTCCAAGCAGTAGATGAAGGATTGGTGACTCTGGTTAACACCCTTAAAGCCAACAATCAATTAGATAATACCTATATTATTTTCACTTCAGATAACGGATATCATTTGGGACAACACCGACTACCTCCAGAAAAAGAAACGGCTTACGAAGAGGATATTCATTTACCTCTCTATGTAAGAGGACCAGATGTTCCTCTGGGGGAAACTAGGGATCAGATTGTTAGCAATGTCGATCTAGCTCCTACTTTTGCCGAACTGGCAGGGGCAGATACCCCCAATTTTGTTGATGGACGTTCTCTGGTTTCTTTGTTTCGTCGTAATGTCCCCCCACCTACTTCGTGGCGACAGGTTCTTTTTCTCCAGCACAGGTTAAACCGTAAAACAATTCCTTTAATTCCCGACTACAAAGGTTTAAGAACTCCTAACTGTACTTATGTGCAATATGCTACTGGTGAGCAAGAACTCTATAACCTCAAACAAGATCCCGATCAGCTACAAAACTTGGCTAAAATAATTCGGCCTCAAGTAATTAAAGAATATGCTAGACGCTTGATTCATTTAGGTAGTTGTCGAGGTGAAACCTGTCGCAAACGGGATGTTAAACCTCTGCCTGACTGCAACATTTCTAATAAGAGACACTTCCTCAAAAGATTATTGGAGATCTATACTGAACTGACCAATCACCACAATAAATAAATCTAAATACTATTCACCAACGAAAGAGTGAGATTCGTCACATCTAGTCCACTTATGTAATCACAGTTACTTCATAAAAACTTCATTAGATTAGTTGTGTAAGTTACAGAAATTTCATCTAAAAAATCATGACGGTTATTACAGTTACCAACAGCGCCGACCAAGGTAGTGGATCTTTAAGACAAGCAGTTTACGATGCTCAATCTGGCGACATAATTAAATTTGATTCCAGCCTTAGTAACCAGAAAATTACTCTCAGTAGTGGTCTATGGCTAAATAAAAGTTTAACTTTTGATGGTGCAGATGCTCCTAATTTAACAATTAGTGGTGACAACAAAACCAACATCTTTTGGATGGGTGGAGTAGATGAAAAACTTAACTTAACCGTCAAAAATTTAACTCTGGCTGATAGCTACTATGAGGCAGAAGCAGGGGGCGCAATTTGGGCGCAAGAAAATAGTACTATTGATATTGATAACGTTAACTTTACAGGTAATGTCTCTGATGGAGCAGCTTTACACGCTCAACAAGGCAGCTTTATTACGGTCAACAACAGTAACTTCGATCGCAACGACGGCGCAAGTATTAGTGATAAGGAGTATTCCACAGGTGCAATTAGTCTATTTGCTTTTGGAGAACTGAAAGTAAGCAATAGTACGTTTACTGATAATAAAGGTTTTAATGGTGGTGCAATCCACGTTACTTCTAGCGATCTGTTTGTGGAAAACTCAACCTTTATTGGTAATGACTCCACTCCAGGCAAAGACCGAATCAACTATATTCCTGGTGCGGGTGGGGCAATTTACGCCGATGCAGCTAGTGTGCCTAACGATCCCAAATATTATGGCAACCTTCCCGAACACGTACTTCAAGGAGAAGCAGAGGGTGGGGTGATCTCGATCGACAACAGCCATTTTGAGAACAACAAAGCATCAGGGCAAGGTGGTGCTTTAGCACTTTGGGGCTATTCACAAGACCAGGTAATTGTGACTAATAACACGATCATCAACAACGAAGTCATTAAAAACAAAGACAATATGGCTCAAGGTGGTGGTGTCTGGTTGATGGGCTACGGTACTGTAGAAAACAATACTATTTCTAATAATAAATCCGAAGATCAGGGCGGTGGTTTGTTTCTCTGGGGTGAAGTACCGACTACGGTATCTAACACTACTTTTTCAGGTAACCAAGCAGCAACAGGTGGAGCTATCTACAGCGATCTTTGGGATGCTCAGTTAAACGTCAATAACGTTAATTTTGACTCCAATTCCGCCTCTACTGAAGGAGGAGTTTTGTTTACTAATAAAATTCGTCCCGTTTATATTCAAGGTTCTCAGTTTAGCAATAACACCGCAGGAGACATCGCCGACACTACCTTTGGTAGCAGTATTTCAGAGGTAGTTTATGGTACTGATTCCTCAGATTATCTGGCGGGAACAGACCAAAATACCTATATGTTTGGTTTGAATAATGATGATACTCTCAATGGTCTTGGTGGTGATGACTACCTCGATGGCGGTATTAATAATGATTTGCTCGACGGAGGTGTAGGAAACGATACTTTAGTTGGTGGTGGGCAAAGCAACACCTTAATAGGTGGAGAAGGAAACGACATTTTTATTGGCGCTCAAGGACAAGACATCATTGAAGGAGGCAGTGGTGAAGATAGATTTGTGATCGGTGATGAAACTCAAGTCTATTATACAGATCAAGATTGGTATGACCATGCAATTATCAAAGACTTTGAGATTGGACAAGATGTAATTCAGCTTAAAGGACAGGCTAGCGACTATACAGTCCAGACTGCCAGTAGTGGAGAGATCAATGGTACGGGTATTTTTTACCAAGGTGGTATGGTAGCTTTAGTGGCAGATGTTCTAGCCGATAGTTTGAGTTTAGATGCAGGAGCAGGATTTATTACCTATGGTAGTGTAATGGAGACTCCTGTAATTCCTCAGCCTGAAACTCCTGTCGAGACTCCTGTAATTCCTCAGCCTGAAATTCCTGTCGAGACTCCTGTTACTCCTGAACCACCTTTAATTTCTTCTGGATTACAGTTGACTCCAGATACTATGTTTTCTGGAAAGCCTGATTATGTTCCTGCTGACAATAATGGCTTGTTTGTTTGGCAGACCGATAACACTTGGAACATTGAAGGGACGGGTGATTGGGATAGTTCACACTTTAGAGGTAAATTAGTTGCCGATCGCCCAATTGAAAATCTTTCTGGCTATAATTTGGAAAATAATGATTTCGTCAGGTTTACGGATGATTCTCATCAAGTGGTTGAGTTTTCGATGATCATTGGTCAACAATGGACAGATGGAATTTCATTCCAAGCTCCTGAGAACGCTTCTATTTTCCTCGAATTAGAAGAAAGCGATCGCGTTTCAGTTGTAGCAGGAGCTTCGATGCAAGAGATTAATTTAATTTAAAATAAAAATAACTAGGGAGAAAGTGCGATCCGTTAGGCTGTACCAACTCCCTTCATTACTAATTCGACTAACTCATTAACAAATTTCTCCGTCAAAGGTTGATGTTTAAGTAATAAGCGATAAAAAAGCGGGCTATATAAAGCATCGATCGCCACTTCAACATCAATACCTTCCCTTAACTCGCCTCTAGCTACTCCCCGTTGAAAAACTTTTTTTGCTTCATTTCTTCTGGGAGTCAGCCAATTATCTCTAAATGCAGCTATCAATTCTTCATTTGATTGTCCACAACCAATTACACTTGCTAATACTTCGCCTCTCGGACTATTCATTAGCTTCACTATCTTGTACATTTGTTGGCGAAAATCTTCGATTACTGAACCTGTATCGGGAAAAGTAATCTCAGGGTTTACTGCTTCTAAAAACGCATCCATTGCTAATGCTGCTTTGGTCTTCCAACGTCGATAAATAGTCGGTTTGCCCACTTCAGCGCGTGCTGCTACTCCTTCGATGGTTAAATCCATAAATCCTACTTCATTGAGCATTTCATAGGCTGCTTTAAGAATTTTTTCTTGAGTTTCTGGCGATCGCGGTCTACCACGTCCAGCTTTTATAAGGGTTTTGGCTTTTTGGGTTTTAGGGGTTGACATAGTTGAATTGTCCAACGGTGCAAGAAAAGAATTTAGCTTGATTCTTTAGACATGTTACAGGTGCGATCGCGCACGCCAATCAATCTCTTAGTTTCCTTGTAATACTCGTTCGGCTGTCAAATCGATTTGTGTTAATAAAGGTGAGTAAATGCGATCGCTGCCTCGATAAACTTTTTCCTCATAAAAACCTTCGACTAATTCCAAGATCGTTACCTGCTGTTGAATCGGATCGACGATCCAATATTCAGCAATTCCTCTGGCTGCATATTCACTGCGCTTATAACGATAGTCTCGCTTTTCCTGATTAGGACTGACAACTTCTACAGCAAGTAGAGGCGGTGGCATATCCATTAACACGATCGATCTACTTGCACCTTCAAGTACTGTTGCTAATTCCTCAGATAACACCAGTAAATCTGGTAGACGCACAGAGACTCTCGATCCGCTAACTGCTACCTCTGTTTTCATGGTCAATCGATAGGAAGGAATACCCTGTTGAAGCAAATATGCTAATAAAAACATGGCAATTCGACGATTGATTTCGCTTTCAGAAGGCATCCAGATTAATTCTCCATTTTCTAGCTCATATAAATTATCTGCGCCATCATCATAATCAAGGAACTCTTCTAGAGTCATTTTCTGAGTAGTAGTGGTCATTTCTACACTTCCTGCATTTATTGACGATCCTAGCATTTGCCTTTTTCAAGTGATTGTACTCTGTAAGATTCTGCAATTGTTCCATAAGTTTGAGCAGGAAAAGAAGAATAAGCGATCGCTCATTAATGGAAATGAGTAGATTACATAAATAAACTGAAAGTACCAAAAGCATTAATTATGAATACTCAACAACCTAAAATCTTAATTCTCGGTGCAACGGGTAAAGTTGGCAGAAAGGTAGCACAATTATTGGCTGAGTCAAGAGAAGTTAGAGTAATCGCAGGGGTTCGTTCTCCTGAAAAAGCTCAATATTTTCAAGAACTACGATGTCAAAACAATGGACGAAGTGGCTCAAATTTTT
>JBDKJC010000048.1:0-10717 GCA_039796815.1 Cyanobacteriota bacterium
TGGATATTTCCAGGACAAGGCTCTCAAATTTTAGGCATGGGAGCAGATCTAGTGGATATTTCTTTGGCTAAAGTTCGACTCGAACAAGCTCACGATCTTCTTGGTTGGGATGTAGCAGAAATATGTCACGAGCAAGAATTAAAATTATCTCAAACACTTTATACACAACCTTGTCTGTATGTAATTTCAACTATTTTGGTGGACTTAATTAAGAATATGGGGTTTAAACCCAGTTTAGTTGCAGGTCATAGCTTGGGAGAATATACTGCATTGTATGCCGCCGAAGTTATTGATTTTGAAACTGGCTTAAAATTAGTTAAGTGTCGAGCCGAATTAATGACCAGTGCGCCACACGGTATTATGGTAGCTTTGATTGGCTTCAATCGCGATCGCCTTGAGGAACAAATTGAACAGACTCCAGGAGTGGTTGTGGCCAACGATAATCACCACGCTCAAATGGTAATCTCAGGTACAGTAGAAGGAGTCAACACATTATTAGACAAGGCAAAAGTTAGACGCATCGTACCACTAAAAGTTAGTGGAGCTTTTCATTCACCTTTAATGACAGAAGTAGCTTCCAAGTTCAACCAAATTTTACAAGCAGTAGTCTTTCAACCAGCTAAAATACCTGTCATCTCTAATGTTTGCCCCTCACCGACGACTGAAGCATCAATTTTAAAAGCTCGTTTGATGCAGCAAATGACTAATCGAGTTCGATGGCGTGAAACTATTGAATTATTATCTAAAACAAATTTAGATAGAGTAATTGAAATTGGCCCAGGTACAGTTCTAACCAACACCATTTTACGCATGTATCCCGATATGAAGCTAGACAACATTAGTAGTAATGCGGAACTAGCAATATTTAATCAGTTCGTAGAAGAAATACCAAAACAGAAACAAGAGACTTTAGCCAAAAGTTATAGTCATTCTCAATAAAGGGCTTCGCCCTAGCTATAAGCTATAAGCTATAAGCTTTTGATAAAAACACCTAATTAAATTAAGTAAGGGCGAACTGTGATTCGCCCTGATAATTATTAATCATTGCTCATTGTTCATTGTTCATTGCTCATTGATAAATTGCTAGTAGCTCTTTGAAGTTCAGCGTAAGATTGGTTATAGTCGATGATCGCGTTGAGCAAATCACCACGGGCGTTGGTTAGCTCTGTTTGAGCGTCAATTACTTCAGTTTGCGTACCAGCACCTGCCTGAAATCTTAACCTAGCTAATCGGAGACTTTCTTCAGACATTTGGAGCGCTTCGTTGGCTGTAGTAATGTTTTCCTGGTTGGCATTAAGGCTTAAGTAAGCATTTTCTACTTCCAAACGAATGGCATCTCGTTGGTTAGCAAATTCTGCTCGATCGATTTCCGAATCGGTTGAGGCTTGATTAGCTCTAGCACGCGCTGCACCACCATCAAAAAATGCCCAGTCCACAGTTGCTCCAACTGAATAGCCGTCGGCAATATCTGAGCCGTCATCTAGTTCTTCCTGAAGATCGTAACTAGCAACTAAACTTACTGTAGGTCGATTTTCAGCTAAAGCAATGTTACGTTGTTCAAAATTGATTTCTCTTTCCAACAAAAATTGTTTTAATTCAGCACGATTTTTATAGGCCGCGATGATGCTTTTTGGTAAAGATAGTTTCCAAGAACCAACGGGAGTAATTTCATCGGCGGTTTCCAGCTCAATCTTTTGTCCTATATTGAGCGTATCTGATAATTGTCTTTGGGCAATATCTTGATTAGCTTGCTCAGTATTTAACGTTTGTTTTGCTTGAGCCAATTCAACCTTTGCCTGTAAAACTTCAAATTTTGTACCTGCTTCGGCTTGTTCCAGAAGTTCAGCATCCCTTAAGGTTTGAGTTGCATCTCTTACAGCAGCTTGTTCAATATCGACTTGAGCCTGAGCGCTCTGTAGAGCGTAGTAGTCGGTAGCAACTTGCAGATTAGTTTCTTCAATAGTCTGCTCCAAAGCTAACTGATTGAGACGAACTTGTTTTTTAGCACTTCTAATATTTGCGCCTCTATTTCCACCATCATAAATATCGTAACTAAGAGATAATGAACCATCAAATGAGTTGGTAGCGGAATTATTAATAGAAGGCGTTCCTAGCGCGCTTGCACCTGTTGTACCTATACCCGCACTTGCAGCTCCACCTGCTTCTGCACCACCTGCACCTGCTCTTTGCTGGTTGTTTGCACCTAATGAAGATTCTAGGGTTGGATATAGTGCGGCTTTGGCTTCTTGTAATTCTGCCAAGGAGCGATTGATGTTTAAGCGAGATATTTCTACATCTTGATTATTGCTTAAAGCTAAGGAAACAGCATCTTGTAAAGTAATAGGTTGTTCGACATCGATCGTCACTTCATTGGGTTCGTTCGGTAGCAGTAAAGGATTACTTTGATTACTAAATGCGTCTAGTTTTAGTTTGATAGTTGATGGTGGTTCAGGTTGCAAATTTTCTGATGTATCGTTGGGAGAGATGGGAGTTAGCTGAGCTAGTTTATTCTGTAAAGGTGAAAAAGACCAATGAGAGGCAGTTAAAAATTCCTTAGAGTTGGCACGAGTAAACTGGTTGAATGTTG
Organism: Cyanobacteriota bacterium; assembly: GCA_039796815.1. Taxonomy (GTDB): domain Bacteria; phylum Cyanobacteriota; class Cyanobacteriia; order Cyanobacteriales; family Xenococcaceae; genus Waterburya. The sequence continues at coordinate 2,588 of JBDKJC010000048.1, forward strand.
GTAAAGATGCAGTGAAAAAATTAACTGGCAACTTTTTCTTTTTTAGCTGTGAATCTAAGGGTTTTTGTTGATTACCAACTTGATTAATCTGAGATAGAGGCAAATTTTCAGCAATAGCTGAACTGGTGTTGTTAAACAACATAGTGATACAAACACCAATAGCGTAGGTAAATGTTGATGAATGATTCATGGTAAATTTCTGGTAATAATATTTATAGCTGTAAATAAATTCTGAAGCGCTCAATCTTAAAGCGTTATATGCCCATCTTCTAAGTTGAGTCGGCGATCGGCAAAATCAAAAATGCGATTATCATGGGTAACTAACAAAACCGTGCAGCTTTGTTGTTTAGCCAAATACTGCATCAGCTTAATTACCTCTAAGCCCGATTTTTTATCTAAAGAGGCGGTAGGTTCGTCGGCTAAAACAATTTTAGGATAGGCGACTAAAGCACGAGCGATCGCCACACGCTGTCTTTGACCCATGGAAAGCTTCTGGGGATGGGCATTAATTAAATCAGCTAAACCGACGTTAGATAGGAGGTTTTCGGCTCTTTCAATACCTTCACGGCGAGGAATATCTGCATGTAGAGCAAGCGACATTTGCACATTTTGGCGGACGGTCAGAGAATTTAATAAATTATGTCCCTGAAAGATATAGCCGATCTTACTACGCAGATGTCTCAGCTTTTTTGAGGAGGCGTTATTTAATTCTTCACCCATTACTTTAAGACTACCCGACTGGAGCGATCGCAATCCGCCAATTAAGGTCAGCAGGGTGGTTTTACCAGAGCCAGAAGGGCCAGTTAAAAAAACAATTTCTCCTGCGCCAATATTGGCATTAATATCAAATAAGATTTGCTTGCGCAGTTTTCCTTTACCGTGATAATAATTAAGTTGATCGATCGCCACAACTGTATTTGGTTGCATGGTTTTAATTGAACTTAAAAAGCTAGTAGCTAATAGCTAATAGCTAAAAACTTTTTGTCAAAATATATCGGCAGGGTCAGCAGATTGAGTTTTACGCATCGCAATTAGTCCCGAAATAATACACATCAAAATGGTCAACGATAAAACTGTCAGACTACGTTGAAAGGTCATCGCTAGAGGCAACCCCGATCCTTCCCTCGCGTTTTGATAAATTCCCAAGCACAGAGCAAATCCAGGAATAAAGCCTAAAACTGAGAGAATAATTGCTTCTTGGAAGACCAGTTTGAATAAGAATGAGTTACTGTAGCCCATCGCTTTAAGGGTGGCATATTCCACGATCTGATCCGTAACATCGGCATAAAGAATTTGATAGACAATAACTGTCCCCACCACAAAACCCATAACTGTTCCCAGGGTAAAAATAAAGCCGATAGCAGTAGTATCTCCCCAGTAGCTTTTTTCTAGCTCAATAAACTGGGCTTTTGATAAAACCTGAATATCATTAGGTAAGCTTCTTTGTAATTTATCAAGAGTTTTATTAACAGATGAACCAGGCTTAAGGGCGATCGCACCTATATCGATTAAACCGCTTGAGCGTTGCGGGTCAAAGATGCGAATAAAGTTAAGATCGCTGGTTACCACTGTCCCATCAGAACCAAAAGAAGCCCCTAAAGTAAACAGTCCTTTAACAGTAACGCGACGGTCTTCTAATTCGGCGATAACTTGGTTTTTTTGGCGCAGTAATTCACCTATATCGCCAAATTCGGGTCGAGAAGCGCGATCGAATAGAACCACGTCTGATTCTCGCAATAAAGATAAATTCTGCTTAACTTCAGGTATATCCAGCACATTTTCATCAGGATCGATACCAATAGTCATCAGGCTGCGAGTTTTTTTAGTCTGAGGATTTTTCCATGAGCCATAACCGATATAGACCGAACCAACAGACTCTACCTCTGGTAATCCCAAGGATTGATATAGACGTTTTTGAGAAAACTGTTTTAACTCCACCAAAGAAAGAGACTGAGAACCCAGCAAGAATATATCCCCCTTCAGTCGATGGTGTAATCTCACCGAGCTATCAAACAAGGCATCGCGAAATCCTAGCTGCATCAACATCAAAATTACCGCAAAGGCAATACCTGCTAGTGCCACCAGCAAACGAGTTTTTTCTCTGGTTAGTTGTAACCAGGCTAAAGGAGGAATGAAATTGAGCATATATTACAGTAGTTTTCGTGCTTGATAGACTACGTTACTGATAGCGAAGTGCGACGCGACCCTAAAGGGTTAGCTATCGCGTCAGCTAGTCCTTTAGGGTATCCTTTAGGATTAACTATTTTTAGCTATAAGCTATAAGCTATAAGCTAAGAGCTTGGGCGAAGCCCCTTATTCGCCGATTCAATTTCGACATCAACCTGCAAATTGATTAAACCAGCAACTACAGAACTATCTTTTTCATTGAGACGAATTTTGACTTCGACAACTCGTGAATCAGTATCGGCGGCAGGATCGTTATCTAAAACATCATTTTTGTTAATTTGCGAGCTGATTTGCGCTACCGTACCTTGGATATTACGGGGTAAACTAGGGTCAGTAACGATCGCTTTTTGACCGAGTTTAATCTTACCAATATCGCTTTCGTAAACTTCTGCCACCACATACATTTGTTGGGTATCCCCCAGTTGCAGAATGCCCTCTTCGTCGATAACTTCCCCAGAGTGGGCCACAATGTCTAAAACTCGACCCGAGCGCGGGGCGCGAATCATGGTTAGCTCTAGTCTTGCTTTAGCCAGTTCTAGATTATCCTGTGCCGACTGAACCTCTATTTCGCTTTGGGTTTGTGCCAGAGAAGCTTTGGCAGATGCTAGCTGTGCCTCGGCATTTTTCAAGTCTTGGCTACGAGTTGCCGTAAACTGCGATAGGACAGCTTGAGCATTTTCTAGTTCGGCTTTTTTGCTAAAGTAGGCGACAGCATATTCATCCGCAACTTGTCCCGAAACTGCCCCTTGTTCCTTCAAAAACTTGTTGCGTTGATAATCTTTGCGTGCGGTCGCTTCCTCTGTCGCCAATTGCTTAACTTGTGCTTCTTGAGCCTTAATTTCATAAGATTGGGGCTGTTTGATCTGCTCGATGCGAGTCATCGCTTCTTGGATTTGAGCATCACCGTATTTAGTTACGCTGTCGTAACGAAAGGTAGCTTCTGCTAACTGGCTGGCAGCTAAATTTTTCTCCGCTAGCTTTTCGGGATAACTTTCTAGATAAGCAAGGATTTGTCCTGATTTTACCTGCTGACCTTCGCTAACTAATAATTGACTAATACGACTGCCACTAGTTCCACTAACTTCGATTACTTCACCCTGGGGTTCGACACGACCTAATGAGGTAACATTTCTAACTACTGGAGCTTCAGCCACTGTCTCGGTAGTAGTGACCTGGGGTGGGTTAGCTTGCACCCGCCAAAAATATAGGATAGCCAGGCTAGGAAATAAGGAAGCTAATGCAGCTAATGAAATTGCAATGCGACCTTTATTTAATACTCGTTGTTCTGACATGTTGTTTAACTTTTTAAGGCGACAGATTTTTGCTCGGGAACTGTAGCTAAGGCACGATTAGTCAATGAATGTAATCCGTGTAAACCAGAAATGAGGGAAACAAAATCTTGGCGAGAAGACCAATTACCGTCTGTTTGTACGATATTTTGAGCTTTGTTAAAGTAGTCATCTTTGGGTAGATGAGCGTCATAAAAGTATTTAACGAAAGACAGCACATCGCCCAAGAAATTTTTATATGCCGATTCATAGGTGTTGAGAAATTCAGCTTCAGATTGAGGATTATCTAGAGCCTGATTGAGCATTCTTGCGCCCAAACTTCCAGAATTCATCGCTAGCCAAACACCAGTCGAAAAGAGGGGATCGACAAACCCAGCAGCATCTCCCGCCATCATAAAGCCAGGACCACAGAATTTTTTGCAAGTATAAGACCAATCGCGGATTGAGCGAATTGGCTCGGCTTGTTGAGCGCCTACTAAACGACGACCAGTTTCGGCACTGTTGGTCACAACTTGAAGATAAGTTTTTTCAATGCTGTCGCTTAATAGCTCTTTGTACTTATCTACTGTAGTTACCCAGCCAACACTGGTAAGTCCATCATGGCGAGGAATTACCCAAATCCAGCCGTCAGGAGTATTTTCGGTCAGGATATTTCCCGCAGCTAAACCATCGTACTGTTGAACGTTTCTAAAATAAGTCCAGGTAGCAATATTTTTGAGCTTGTCATCATCTTCAACTAAATTTAGATAGCGACCTAAAACCGCAGCTTGACCCGTGGCATCAACGGTATATTTAGCAGTTGCTTGATGTACTTGTCCCTGAGAGTTTTTGAATTCAACCCCTTGACAACGATCGCCATCAAAAAGAATATTGGTTACTTTGTGTTCTTCGCGAACGTCTACTCCTTGACTTTGAGCGTGTCTCAGTAATAAATCGTCAAATTCCGATCTAATTACCTGATAGGTAGAACCATATTTTTGAGCGGCAATTGAGCGATCGCTAAAACGAACATCCCACGGTGCGCGATCTTGTCCCCAAACAAAGGTTGCGCCATATTTTTTGGTAAAACCATGAGCTTCTACTTTATCTAATACTTCTAGTTCATCCAGAATCGGGACAACTCCAGGCACCATTGATTCTCCAATATGGTAGCGAGGAAACTTTTCACTTTCTAATAATAAAACATCGCGATTTTGTTTAGCGAGTAAGGTAGCGATCGTTGAACCAGCAGGACCACCGCCAATTACGACTACATCATGCTTTGTTTGAAGTGGCATTATCTAAAATTCCTTCTAGCTTGAGTATTGCACTTCAACTATGACATTTTAAAACTTAAGGCGAGATGGACAAAGGTTTTGAAACTGCTCGATTTATGTCTATTTTATGTCGATCGACAAGACACTAATTATCAAAAGCTATAAGCTCCAAGCTATAAGCCTTTAATTAACTACCTGCGTATCTATGCTTTAAACTTATCTATCACGGACGACACGACCCTAAAGGGTACACCTTCGGATATGGTATACACTTCGCTATAGCTAATGGGTTTAAGACCTCTTCTAATTGGGCTTATAGCTTATAGCTTACAGCTTATAGCTTACAGCTTATAGCTTACAGCTTATAGCTTACAGCTTATAGCTTACAGCTTATAGCTAAGGGCTTCGCCCTTTATTTCCCGCGCTGTTTTTGTTTCTTTTTCTGTTTGGCAAGTTCCCGTTTATAGTTGCGTTGGGCTACTCTTGCTGATTTAGAAGATAGCTGACGCTCTTTTTTGTTTTCTTCCTGTTGCAGTCGCATCACTTCCCGCGATTGATTGGAAATACCCGATCGCTCTTTTTCTTTTTGTATTTGACGACGCAAGCGTTTAGGATTAATTCGGGTTTTGCTAGATGTTTGACAGTCTAATCCGACAGTCATGCGCTCGATTAAGATAACGTACTCTTGACCTAAGATGAATTCATAAATATTTTGCGAGCTTGGTTCGGCACCAAAAACATGACGTGCTGCATATAATAAACCATCTCGTTCATCTTCCAATAAAGCGATCCAGAACGGTGATTCAAATAAAACTGAAAGTTTCATTATCCCTACTAATTTTTAAGTTTCTCGGCAACAATTGCTGAAGAGATTTTGACGATTAGTAAAGTCAGTGCTGCTTGTAGCAATAGAACACCAGTCAGACTATAAGTCTTACTGAATCCCACCAGATTAATTAGAGGTTGAAAGACAACGGGTGAGATAAATTGACCCAAAAAAATAAAGGTGGTCAATCCACCCAAAGCTTTTCCCCGAAATACATTAGGCACTATACTTACTAACCAAACACTAAGATTAGGCATCATCAAGCCAAACCCTAAGCCGCTAATAATTAAACCGCACAAAACCAACTGATAGCTCTCTCCCCAGCCAATCACAAATTGACCGATCGCCGTCAGGACTAAGGCGATAATTACTACGGTGCTAAAATTTAGACGTTTTTTGAGCGCACCATATCTAGAAGAGGCGATCGCTCCTGCTAAAGTAGAAGCGGCGATCGCCATACCGCTTTCAGCAGCACTGGAATTGCTCAGATCGTCGAGATAAAAAGGTATTTGGACGATAATTAAAAAATACGCCACCATATATAGAAAAGCAATGGCATATATTGTGCTTAATAATCCTGTTGGCAGTTTAAGGCGATCGCCTGGATGGTCTGTATTGTCTATTTTTGCTAGCTTCGGTTCAGATAATGTAGTTGAAATTAGCACTAAAACTACTAAAGCAAATAAATAAATTAGAAAAGGAAAACGCCAGTTAAAATTGGCAACTATCCCGCCCAGAGAGATAAAAACTACTCCACCTATACCCATGGCAGCAGCTTGTAACCCCATAAAGCTGGCTCGCTTTTGATCTTGGTAATAGTCGCTGATAATTGTCATTACTCCAGTCATAGTTCCCGCTACCGACAATCCTAGTAGCGCGCGACTAGCTATAATTCCCCAAAGAGAATCCAGCATAAAACCTTCACTACCTGCACAGGCAAACAGCAAAGTTGAGCCAGTCAATAATGGTTTACGACCAAGGCGATCGATTAGATATCCAACTATCGGGCCGCCGATCGCAATAAAGAGAGCAGGCATTGTCAGTGCCAATTTGACTAAATATTCGACATGTTCGACATCAGCAAAATGCTCCTGCATTGCTGGTAAAGAAGGAGCGATCGTTGCTCCTGCCATTACAGTTAAACTACTAGTTAACAATAAGGTGATTTTGACCACCAACGAGTCGGGATTGTGTCGCTTCATTAATTTTAATTTGAGAGGAAATATTTTATTTATTCCCAGGTTATTGGTGCTGTTGGAAAGAATAAAAAAACTTTAATCTAGCCAGGAATTCAATATTCGATCTTATCCTTCAACTCCGAATCAAGAGTATAAGTTATGAAGAAGTAAAGTAAACTATTTGTGCCAACTTAACCTGCTCTTACTTATTTTTTTACTTACAATCGATAATTGAATCAACACAAAATAAACATAAATTAAGCAGTTTAAAAACCTTTCTTCATCTTGTGTTGAGTATTCAAATGTCATACTTAAGCAGGATAACAAAAACGATTATTTAAACTAAAAATATTAATTTTTTCCTAGAAGTTGAGAGTAAAATAATCGATGAAACGTTTATTACTAATTAGCCCTGTGGTAGTGGCAGCTTTTTGGATTGGCATCTACCTTTTAATTACTCTGTTACCGTTGCTAATACTTTTGTTTTATGCTCCTCCAGAAGGTAGAGGATTTTGGACAGAGTTTTCGGTAGCGTTAGGTTTTATTGGGTTAGCGATGATGGCACTTCAATTTGCCTTAACATCCAGAATTAATCGCATTGAAGCCTCTTATGGAGTGGATATTATTCTCCAGTTTCATCGCTATATATCTTTAGTTGCCTTTAGTTTGATTGTGATTCATCCTTTAATTCTGTTCGTCACTGAACCAGAAACGTTGCAACTATTAAATATATTTGAAGCCCCCTGGCGAGCTAAAAATGCTGTGGCATCGACTACAGCATTAATTTTATTGGTGGTTACTTCAATCTGGCGACAGCCTTTAAAGATTCCCTATGAACCTTGGCGCATTCTGCACGGGATTTTAGCAGTGACGATCGTCGCTTTCGGCTTGGCTCATGCTCTAGGAGTCAGTTATTATCTGAGTCTGTTTTGGAAAAGCGTTCTCTGGAGTGCGATCGCGCTATTTGCTCTGTGGCTGCTGATTTATATCCGCCTGATCAAACCTTGGTTTATGACCAAGAAGCCGTATCTGGTAGAAGAAGTAATTCCTCAACGAGGTGGTGTCTGGACATTGGCATTGCGATCGCGTGGACATTCAGGAATGGAGTTTCAACCAGGTCAATTTGCTTGGATTACCCTCGATATTTCGCCTTTTCGGATGCGAGAACATCCATTCTCTATGTCTTCTAGTGCAGTACGTCCTGAACGCTTAGAATTTAGCATCAAGGCTTTAGGAGACTTTACTAATCACATCAAAGACGTAAAATCAGGGACAAAAGCTTATCTGGATGGCCCTTATGGCGTATTTACAAGCGATCGCTATTGGGACTCGACGGGATTTGTACTGATTGCTGGTGGAATTGGCATTACACCGATGATGAGTATGCTGGTGAC
>JBDKJC010000049.1:0-10687 GCA_039796815.1 Cyanobacteriota bacterium
CCGTGTTTGCTGCTACTCCTCCTCAAGTACTCAAACCAATTGCGATCGGTCAAAATATTCATCTTATTTTAGTTGAAGAAATTATCGAACCACAATTAGACAAACAGTTACGCGGTCAAATTCTGAGTGAATTGTTTACTACTTGGCTGGAAAAAGAACTATTGCAGTACTCGATAGAAATTGAATCTGAATTATGGCAAGTTTCTTCCAAGGCAGAAATCTCAACCAGTTAATAATTTCGATATTGAAAAAATCGGTGATAATATAATAGTTTGCAGTTTAAACATATCAAGACAAACAATTCTCGACTAACTATGACTCTGACTCAACAGCGCAAGCAAGAATTAATGGCAGAATACCAAGTTCATGAAACTGACACTGGTTCTGCTGACCTGCAAATTGCCGTTTTGACCGAAAGAATTAATCAGCTAACTGCTCACCTAAGAGCCAACAAAAAAGACCATTCCTCTAGAAGAGGTTTGTTAAAAATGATTGGTCGTCGTAAAGGTCTTTTAGCCTACATTCAAAAACAAGATTACGAACGCTACCAAAAATTGATTGCTCGTCTTGGCATTCGCCGTTAATCACTAGACATTATGCCAGCAGATTCTAAACGGGGTCGCTTACCATTTGAACCCCGCAATAATAATAAAAAAGAAAAGCCTGAAAAAACTCCTCCCGCAACCACCGTAAAAAAGTACAAGGGTAGTTCAAGAAATTCTCGCCCCAACTCCAACCTATCGGCGATTCCTGATGCTGTGAGTAAACGCATGGGACGGCGCATGGCAATATTCTGTGGGATTCCTTCCGTCTTGGGAATGCTGTCTTTACTAGTTTTTTATTGGCTCAAAGCAAACAAAATTGTCGAACTACCTCCCTATCTTGCTTTTGCTGTCTCCTTTGGCTTTTTAGGTTTAGGAGTTTTAGGCTTAAGCTATGGTCTATTTTCCGCTTCTTGGGATGAAGAACGGCGTGGTAGTGCTTTGGGAGGTGATGAGTTGAAGCTTAACTTAGGCAGAACTAGAGACGCTTGGAAAGCCTCGAAAAAAGCGAAAGCCGATTGATGTTTGGCTTTGACTTAAGATAAAGGTTAAGCATTTACATAGCTGGTTAAAAAGTAATCAGCTATGGAGTTTATTAATGATTCAAACAGCTTTAGTTTGAGTTTCCTAGATATTCAGGATTCAAAAGCGTTTCTTCTGCTTTGCCATTCTGGTTTTCTACAAAATAAGCCCTGGCGGTTGGGCGAGAAGAGACAATTTTATTTAAGCGATCGCCAATAAAATGTAAAGCCACACCATCATCAGTGGCGTACCCCTGACTAATCAAACCTTGAGATATTAACTGGTGATAAGACGGTCTTCTTTTAGTTTCACCATCATAATATTGTAAATATAAAAATCCAATAGAGGATTATCTGGTTCCATCCTCCTCCACCCATGGCGACTATGTGTCTTTGAGGTAATTGCTGTGACATTTGAGTACTCATAATGGTTTTTATACTGGTTGATTTATAGATCATCAATGGCGATCGCGTGCGATCGCTCTTAAAAACCGAGATTTTAGTAATATGGACTGGGATAAGGCAAACTGAATTCTTTAAATTATGAAGATAAATGGTGGTCAAAGAGCAGGAAATAACCTTTTCTATAGCTTTGAAGATTTTTCAATTCTTGAAGGAAAGGAAGCCGTGTTTGAAAATGCGACTGACATTGAGAATATTTTTACTCGCATTACAGGAGAATCAGTTTCCAATATTGATGGTATTTTAAAAACTCAAGGTGGTGCCAACTTCTTTCTGATTAACCCAAAAGGAATTATTTTTGGTAAAAATGCAAGCTTAGATATAGGTGGCTCAGTCATTACGACAACAGCAAATAGTATTCAATTTGAAGATGGTACAGAGTTTGCTGCCAATAGCTCAACAACTGAGGCAGCTATCACTATAGATAGACCGATAGGCTTAAATTTTGGTAATAATAATGGTGCGATCGCTATTAACGGTAACGGAAATCAGATCGCCTCAGAGTCTCCACTTCAACCTATAAAATTTGACCAAAAACCAAAGGGACTGTCTGTATCGTCAGGGAAAACATTAGCTCTAATTGGAAACGGAATAGATTTTAATGGTGGCGTAATTACAACTGAGGGTGGAGAAATTTATTTAGCAAGTGTAGCTTCTGGAGCAGTAAATCTTAATGAAAATACAAGTGGATTTACTTTAACTAGTAATGAATCGACCAAATTTCAAGATATTAACTTAAATCAACAGTCCTTAATTCACGCCAGCGGTGAGCAGCCAGGAATTATTTCTCTAGCTGGTGAAAATATCAGTCTTTTAAATGCATCTTTTGTATTAGCTCAAAATGAAGGTACTTCCTCTGATAGTTTGTTAAATATCAATGCCAAAGAAACTTTGTCTCTTTCTGGTCGAGTATCTAAGATACCTAGTAATATCAGCTCGGAAACATTCAATAGTGGAAAAGGAGCAAATATAAATATTTTTGCACAACGGATGCAGCTTCAGAATAGTGGGAGGATTAGAACAAATTCATTTAGTGGTGGTATGAGTGGCGATATCAATGTTGACATTGCCGATTCGATTCAATTATCTACTAGTCTGATAATCGCTACTACTTTTGCCGAAGGAAACGCGGGAAATGTAACATTATCCGCTTCTCAACTTCGAGTTCATTCCGCAGGAGTCACCTCTTCTACTAATGCTTCTGGAAACGGCGGAAATGTGACTGTGGATGTGGCTCTAATCGAGATTGCGGGTACTGCTTCAATAGACAGGGCAAGTATAGCCACAACTTCTTTCGGTACTGGAAATACTGGTAATTTAACTCTTAATACAGAACAATTACGAGTAATAGATGGAGCATCATTGTCATCTTCTTCTTTCGCTACTGGCGATGCTGGCACTTTAGTCATTAATGCTTCTGAATCAGTTGAGGTTAGAGGAATGAGTATTAATCCTAAAATAAATACCAATCCCCATAGTGTTATCAGATCTGCTGTTCAATCTGTTTCTCCCCAAGCAGCAAAAGCACTCAAATTACCCAACGTGCCGACGGGAAACGCAGGAAATTTAACGATCGCTACTCCACAGCTTAATGTCATTCAAGAAGGGGTTGTCAGCGTCGAAAATCAAGGTACAGGAAGTGGTGGAACACTCTCAATTAACACCGAGCAATTAAACCTATTTGAAGCTGGAAGAATAACTGCTGCTTCGGTCTCGGGAACAGGTGGTAAGATTAATCTTAAGACCAACCAATTACACTTAGACGACAATAGCAGTATTACAGCCACAGGTGAAAATGGTGATGGTGGCAAGATCGCGATCGATACCACTGCCTTGTTAGCCAAAAAAAACAGGATATGAGTCGATTACAAATACGCCAAGATGACCTGACAGGAAGCAAAGTTGTCGCTCTTCTGGAGGAACATTTGGAAGACATCAAAAAGATTACACCCCCTGAAAGTATTCATGCTCTTGATTTACTTGATTTAAAGGCATTGCGATCCCAATCACCTGATATTACTTTTTATACAGCTTGGGAAGATGATGAACTACTAGGATGCGGTGCATTAAAAGAACTAGATTCAACAAGTGGTGAAGTGAAATCAATGCGTACTGCTAAAGCTCATCGTCGTAAAAAGGTCGCCTCAAAAATTCTCGAACATATTATTAGAGAAGCCAAACGGCGTAGTTATGAGCATCTAAATTTAGAAACGGGTAGTTTTCCCGAGTTTGTTCCAGCAAGAGCTTTGTATACAGTTTATGGGTTTGAGTATCGAAGCCCTTTCGCTGAATATATTGATGACCCCAATAGTGTTTTTATGACCAAAAAGCTTTAGTAGCTACTGATTAATCCTTGAGAGTAAAGTAATTAGCCTGATAGGCGATCGCCGCTTCTCCATTTTCTCAAAAAATTGACTAATATTACTAATATCACTGAATAAGATATTTTTACTCGATAAATTGGGGTTGTTAATTCATGATTGTAGTAATGAAAGTCGGTTCTCCTGAGCAAGAGATTCAGAGAATAGAAGCGGAATTACAGGATTGGGGACTAACTCCAGAAAAGATCGTGGGCAAACACAAAATTGTTATGGGCTTAGTTGGCGACACCGCATCTTTAGATCCTTTACTGATAAAAGAAATTAGTCCTTGGATCGAAAACGTCTTAAGGGTCGAAAAGCCTTATAAAAAGACTAGTTTAGAATACCGCAACGGTGAACATAGTAAAGTAGTTGTACCAACTCCCAACGGTGATGTTACCTTTGGCGTTAATCATCCTGTAGTGGTAATTGCTGGACCTTGTTCGGTGGAAAACGAAGGGATGATTATTGAAACAGCCAAGGCAGTTAAGGCTGCTGGAGCAAGCTTTCTTCGAGGTGGTGCTTTCAAACCTCGTACCAGTCCCTATTCTTTTCAAGGTCATGGAGAAAGTGCTTTAGAATTATTAGCTGCTGCGCGGGATGCGAGTGGCTTGGGCATCATTACTGAAGTAATGGATACTGCCGATGTGGATAAGGTTGCAGAATTTGCTGATATTGTCCAGGTAGGGGCAAGAAATATGCAAAATTTTCCCTTGCTTAAAAAAGTTGGCGCACAGGATAAGCCAGTGTTTCTCAAACGAGGAATGTCAGCTACTATTGACGATCTATTAATGGCAGCAGAATATATTTTGGCTGCGGGTAATTCTAACGTAATTTTATGCGAACGGGGTATCCGCACTTTTGATAGTCAATATGTCCGCAACACCCTCGATCTTGCGGTAATACCAGTATTACGCTCCTTAACTCATTTACCCATTGCGATCGACCCCAGTCATGGCACTGGCGTAGCTAAATTTGTCCCTCCAATGGCAAAAGCAGCGATCGCCGCAGGCGCAGATTCTTTGATGATTGAAGTTCACCCCAATCCTGCCAAAGCTCTATCAGATGGGCCTCAATCCCAAACATTTGAAGGGTTTGCTAGCTTGATGCAAGAATTGAGCGTCATTGGTCAAGCAGTTGGTCGCTGGTCTGAATCTCCTGTAACAGTGGGCTAAAGCTAGGGGATAATATTGAACAGTGAGCAATGAACAGTGAGCAATGAACAATGAATAATGATACCCCTAATGATTCTGCCGTGAGTGATACACAAACAGATGTCTCTTTAGACGAAAAAACAGAAACAACGACACCATTACGCTGTTTCTTTGCTTCCTGCATTTCTGGAGTACTCGCCTTTGCTTCATATTCACTATTTAGTTCGATAGTACAAACTTATGCGACGAAGGTAATTACTTCCAGCAATCCGATCGTAATTAATATTACTTCTGCTGTCAGAACGTTAGTCATGGGTGTTGTGGCGCTGGCGACAGGAGTGTTTGCGATGGTGGCGATCGGCTTATTTTTACTGGGAATTCAAATAGCGTTACAAAGTCTCAAAAAAGCTTGAGTTAAGATTTTCCACCGACTTTAATTATCTTTACATACTGTAGTTTTTTAACCCCTTTCTACTGATTAGTAGCTATTTAGGGGTTTTGTTTTCCTTTCACAATGTTTTGTTGAGAAAATTATGGAAATTAACACACAATATCCTGTTCATATCGCAGAATATATAGAGCAGAGCAATCAATGGAGTTTGGAAAATGTTGTCATACGCCTTAGCGATCGCCGTAGCCATCAGTAGCTTAGTGCTGTTTTTAACCGCTTTTTTGATGTCTGGGATCCACCGCAAAGATGACTTTCTCTGGGGTGCAGTAGGATTATTTTATGCTTTAGTGCTGTGGTACTGCGCTCGAAACATTACAGGGGCAGTACTTTTAGGGCAAGCTGCTGCAACAGTTTTAGTAGTTTCTTATAGTTGGCAAACGATCAAATTGAGACAAGCAATGCAGCGCGTTATGGGGAGTTCCCATCAAGAAACAGTTAATCAAGAAGCGATCGCCAATTCTGCGCAGGCTAATGAAACCAATAATTTTTCAGTTGTCGGCAGTATTAATGGTTTATTGAAGCGCAAAAAGCCTCAAGTTCAGCAATCTAGCGCGCCTGTTGTCAAATCACCTACACCTAAGGTAACAGAAGAAAATATTACCATTCCTGAAGCTCCTGCTGAAATTGCTGAAGAAACTACCAAAGCTCAGGATCAAACTAGAGATATTAATCTTCCTGTTACCAATGAACAGGTTAATGTTCCAGATGCAAAACCTTTAGTTGAGTTAGCAGAAAAAACTACTCCAGGTAGTAAAGAAGATTTTAACGATCAAGTATCACCGCCAGCAGAAACTGAACCTTTACCATTACCAAACAAGTTACCCGAAGTTGTTAAAACAACCAAAACAGAATCACTAGAGAATGAAACAGCTACGGATAATGTTTTAGAAAGTCAGCCTGTACGAGAAGATAGCAAACCTAAATTAGAAACTGACGATGTATCTAAGGAAGCTTTTAACAAAGAAAAAGATTCAATTCCCGTTCAAGAAGTTGAGCCAAAACCTGAAATAACTTCTCCAGAAACAGAAAAATCTACCAAACCTAAATCAACTCTTGATTCTTTAGAAACAGTAGAAGTTGCAGAAGTATTGGAAGCAGAATCCGATCGTCAATCTAATAATAGAGAACCAGATCGATTTAACATTATTGAAGTAACCACTACCGAGATTAATGTTACTACCGAGGTCATCAAAACCGACCAAAATCAAGATAGCGACTCTGATTTTAAACAAGTGTAACCAGTAAAAAAAGGCATTTAAAGAGTATCTGTTCACGATCATTACTAAAAACGAGTTACGTGAGCAGAACTCATTGTTACCCAATAAGTAATATCATCTTTAGTAATTTTATTCGCTGCTTTGTCATTTTCTTGAGCTTTTTGGCGAGTATTATTGAGTTGCGAGGGGAACAAATTTTGCAAGAAAAAATTTACTGTATTCGGTTTCAGTAATCCTTGTTTGATTGCAGCATCGCCAAAACGTAATGAATTTTCGCTTTGTTCCTTTAAAATTTTTTGGATATCTGACTCGCTCAGTAATCCCGCCTTATTTAAATAAAACCCAATCGGGTGATTGATGCGATTATTAACCAATTTAAACCAATCTTGAACAAAGAAGTCGGCAGTATCTTGCTTGATCCAGCCTCTAAGAGCTAATATTTCTCCCAGCCGCATATCTTCATAATAAGCTTGATCTCTAAGAGCAACTTCCAGCTGGGGCGTAGTAATTAGATCGGCTTCTTGGAGAATTGTTCCAATTGGTTTAAAAGTAATAAATTTAGACATGAAAAGTACCAAAAATAACAGTAATTTGAAAAATTAATTTAAAAGATTAATTTAGTTCTCAATTAGTTAAATAAACAGCATGATGCTGCATATGATCCTTTATAAAACTACTAATGGTAAAGTAGCTGTGATCGTATCCCTGTTGCCAGCGTAAAGTTAATTTTTGCCCCACTTGTTGACAGGCTTGCTCAAAATTTTCGGGCAATAATTGGTGCTGTTGATAAAACTGATCCTCAGTTCCTTGATCGATGAGAATTGTGGAATTTAACTGAGTATGTTTAATTAACTCACTGGCATCATATTCTGCCCATTTATGCCGATCTTTACCTAAGTAAGCCGTAAATATTTTCTCTCCCCAAGGACATTTACTTGGTGCTGCTATAGGTGCAAAAGCGGACACAGATAGGTACTGTTGGGGGTTTTTAAGAGCGCATATTAACGCTCCATGTCCTCCCATGGAATGACCAAAAATGCTCTGTTTGTCTGGTTTTACAGGGAAATTTTGCGCAATTAAGTCAGGTAGTTCTTGAGTGATGTAACTATACATCTGATAATGTTTTTGCCAAGGGTTTTCCGTCGCATCCACATAAAACCCTGCACCAGTACCCAAATCCCAGGTGTCATTTTCGCTCCCGATACCAGTATTGCGGGGACTAGTATCAGGCACAACCAGCATAATCCCCAACTCCGCAGCATATTGCTGTGCGCCAGCCTTAGTAATAAAGTTCTCCTCATTACAGGTCAAGCCAGATAAATAGTACAAAATTGGTACTAACTGAGACTTTACCTGGGGAGGAAGATAGACAGCAAAATTCATCTGGCAGTTACAGGTAGTCGATTGGTGGGAATAATAAGCAACAGTGCCATCAAAACAGCGATATTCAGAGTTTAGTTGCAGTGAATTAGACATAATTTTAATTTTAGATTGATAAAATTGGTTGATGTTTAAGTCGATCTATTGGGTAGACTAACAAAAAAGCAAGTTGAGCTTCTAAAAATATGTTTAAGAAATTAGCATCCGAAACATTAGGTCTAAGCGATATTGGTAGAATTATCTCCCCTGCTGACTACGATAAAGTAGATGCCGATGATTACTTATTTCATGAAGATGGAGAAAAAATATTTTTCCTCATTAAATCCAAAAAAGATGAATATTGCTTCACCAATTTTGCTTTAATTCATGTAGACGGAGATTCTGCTGTTTCGAGCAAAAGAATAGTTAAGCGTTATGAATATGCTAGCCACAAAATTTCCCAAGTATTAATTGAAACCGCAGGTAATATCGATTTAGATGTTGAATTAAAATTTACTTTGGATGAGCGTTTACCTTTCAGCATTGATATAACAAAAAATTGCCTCGAATCATTAAAAGATATCTATAAAGTTCTAATTACGATTGGTAAACTACAACATCAGCAAGAAATTGCGCGTAATAATGCTAATCAATGCCTTGGAGTATTGGCATCGATGTATAAAATTAGTGCGATTGAAAGTGAAGACGCGATCGTCAAACATTACAATGCAATGCTGCTCAACTACAATGCTGTTGTTTTAGAGCGCTATACAAAACGAGATTTTAGCAATATTTTTGAAAAGTATATTCGCGCCTAGATGATAACTACTTAGAGGCTTTTCATCGAACAGGATAGAGTTATACGAAGATATTTAGTATAGTAAATAGCTATGCGTTTAGATTTCTCTGTAATAGACACTAATGTTTTCTCTGAACCTCGGGAATCATCATGAGCTACGTTTGCTACAGATTTCTGATGCGGACGAACTTTTCGGTTTGGTAGATAAGAACCGTTTGTATTTGCGTACCTGGCTTCCTTGGTTGGACGGTACAACTGTTTCCTCTGATACGCAAGACTTTATTAAATCCACCCTTCAACAATTGGCAGATAATCGAGGCTTTGTTACTGCGATTTGCGTTGAAAAGTCGATCACTGGAGTGGTTGGTTATAATCACATTGATTGGCAGAATCGTATTGGCTATATTGGTTACTGGCTTGCTGAAGCTTATCAAGGTAGGGGGTTAATGACAATTTCTTGTAAGGCGATAATTGATTATGGGTTTGAAGTACTGACACTTAATCGGGTAGTGATAAATTGTGCTTCTGAAAATAGTCGCAGCCGAGCAATTCCTAAACGATTGGGCTTCAGGCATGAGGGGACTTGTCGTGATGCAGAGTGGCTTTATGACCGCTTTGTTAATCATGAAGTTTATGCCCAACTCTATAGGGATTGGAATGAGCGCAATAAATAAAAAGTCCAAGTGGGAATTGTTAGGCATCAAACTTGGGGGCGCAGTTTTATGGAAATCAGCAGCGAAGACCGAGAAATCCTCGAACGCCTAGAAGAGGAGCTATGGCGCGAACAGACTCGTTTTGACACTCAGCGCATGGGTGAACTCATCTCACCTTACTTCTTTGAGTTTGGACGATCTGGACGTGTGTACCACAGACAAGAAACTCTCACAGTAGCGCATCAAACAATAGATGCTGTTTTTCCTCTACCCGAGTTACACATTCGCCTGCTCAACGACAACACGGCACGGGTAACCTACAATAGTGCAGTTACGTATGATGGCATTGTTGAATATGCACGAAGAAGTTCTATCTGGTCGAGGACTACAAATGGTTGGATGCTTCGCTTTCATCAGGGTACACCATTTCAACCGTGACTTAGGGAGCATTGCTGATTTCCACAATCATTTCTCCTTGTCTCAAACGTTCTAACGCATCAGCCAAAGTAGCGGTCAGTAATTGACGTAGGTTACGGTTCGTGACATTGCCACAGGTTAGCCACAAAATTTGAGGAGGTGTTCCTAAGCGACATACCAAGTCGATGAAGTCGCTGTCTTTCGTCATAATTACAGCATTTTCGACTTGTGCAGCTTCAAAAATTTCAATATCTTGGGCATCTCGAAGTGACAAGTCTCGCAGGGCAGCAGTTTCTAGACCAAAGGTAGCTGATAGCCAATTTGCCAGAGTTGGAGGCAGTTGAGCATCGATCCAAATCTTCATGCGGTCAGTCTAGGAAAATCAGTACGTCGGGCTGCGAAGAGCAGGCACGCTTGAATATCTGCCAGCTCTAAATCGGGAAAGTCTTCTAAAATTTCAGTAATGCTAACGTTCTCAGCCAACATTTCTAAAATATCGGTTACTCGAATTCGCATCCCTCTGATGCAGGGACGACCACCGCACTGACCAGCGGTTTGAGTAATGCGAGTTAGCAAGCCAGTCGTTGAATTCATGCGGGTACTTATAAGTTGCTTTGTTTGCCTCTATTTTACCGAAGGATTCTACAAAATACGCTACCTGACAATCGCAGGCGATCTAGGTATGATTTACTATTTTTGAAAGAAGATAGACTAAATAATTCGATTCAGGAAGTTATCTTAAAGTAGTGATT
>JBDKJC010000050.1:0-10678 GCA_039796815.1 Cyanobacteriota bacterium
AAGATTACGGCTTTTACCACTACATCTTGACAGTCAAAAACGATAAATTAGGTAAAGAAGATAAAGAAATATTAAATTAATAAACAAGGGGAGTTGTTTAAACCATGTTTGAATACTTCAATGAAAAAGCTATAAAGAACGTTGTTCTCGCTCAAGAAGAAGCCCGCAACACAGGACACAATTTGGTAGGGACAGAACATATTTTATTGGGGGTGATTGGGGAGGGAACATCAACAGCGGCAGAATTATTAGCAAATCTGGATATTAACTTAGAGCAAACTAGAAATTTAGCAATTGAAATAGTTGGTAAAGGTTCTGGGTTTATTCCTGCTAACATTCCGTTTACCCCAAAAGCTAAAAGGATTTTAGAACAGGCTTTTAATGAAGCGCGTCAATTAAAGAGTAATTTTATTAGCCCCGAACATATTTTGTTGGCGATGATTAAACAGACTGACAATATGGCAGTTAAGTTGTTGACCAAACAAAATGTTAACCTCAGACAGCTACGGACAGACTTAATTAAGAAATTAGGAGAAGCAGAGGTAGTTACCGTGGGCAAAGATAATCCGTTTGGTTTTGGTGGTGGCAGAGAAAAGCAAACCAAACTCAAAGAGTTTAGTATTAATCTCACCGATTTAGCTAGAGAAGGTAAGCTTGACCCTGTAGTGGGTAGATTTCCCGAAATTGAACGAGCTGTCCAAATTTTAGGTAGACGTACCAAAAACAACCCGATTTTAGTCGGTGAACCTGGAGTTGGTAAAACTGCGATCGCTGAAGGATTGGCTCAACGGATTGTTGAGGGTGATGTTTCTGCCCTTTTGGCTGACAAGGAAGTAATCAGCTTAGATATGGGTTCACTCCTAGCAGGAACTAAGTTTAGAGGCGAGTTTGAAGAACGTCTCAAGTCGATTGTGGAAGAAGTGCGTCAAGCGGGTAATATTATTCTGGTAATTGACGAGATTCATACTATTGTTGGTGCAGGGGCAATGGGAGGAGCAATGGATGCGGCTAATATGCTCAAACCATCCTTAGCTAGAGGCGAAATTCAATGTCTTGGTAGTACTACTTTAGATGAGTATCGTCAGCATATTGAGCGGGATGCTGCCTTAGAACGCCGTTTCCAAAAAGTAATGGTGGGTGAACCTTCCGTTGAAGATGCAATTGAAATTCTTCAGGGATTACGCAAAACTTATGAAGACTTCCACAAGGTTAAATATACCGACGAAGCGATTAGAACTGCGGTAATCTCCTCGGAGAGATATATCACCGATCGCTTTTTACCCGATAAAGCAATTGACCTGATTGATGAAGCGGGTTCTCGGACTCATTTAAATCATTGTTTGCAGAGTAAAGAAGAAAACCAGACAGATGTGGCTGGCATTAATCCAGAAGCTTTAACTCCCGTAGTAGATGAAGAAGCGATCGCTAAAATTGTGGCTGCATGGACTGGAGTTCCCGTAACTAAAATGACGGAAACTGAGTCGGAAGCGCTGATGTATTTGGAAGACGATCTTCATGAGCGAGTCATTGGTCAAGATGAAGCAGTCAAGGCTGTTTCCCGTGCCTTACGGCGCTCCCGTTCGGGATTAGGCGATCGCGATCGTCCCATTGCCAGTCTCTTCTTTTCTGGCCCTACAGGGGTGGGTAAAACCGAATTAGCTAAAGCTCTAGCCACGCAAATGTTTGGTTCGGAAGACGCAATTGTCAGGATTGACATGTCGGAGTACATGGAATCCCATACAGTATCAAAGCTAATTGGTTCTCCTCCAGGGTTTGTCGGTTATGACGAAGGAGGACAGTTAACTGAAGCAGTGCGTCGTCAAGCTTATACTATCGTGCTGTTTGATGAGATTGAAAAAGCTCACCCCGATGTCTTTAATTTAATGCTTCAACTACTTGATGATGGTCGTTTGACCGATGCTCAAGGACGCACCGTTAGCTTTAAAAATACCGTAATTATCATGACCTCCAATATTGGCTCAAAGGTCATTGAAAAAGGTGGTAGTGGTTTAGGCTTTGATTTTTCGGGTAATAAAGATGAAGCACAATACAACCGCATCAAAGAGTTAGTCAATCAGGAATTGAAAAATTACTTCCGTCCTGAATTTATTAACCGTCTGGATGAGATTATTGTTTTCCGTCAGTTAACTAAAACTGAAGTGAGACAGATTGCGAGTATTTTACTCAAAGAGATCTCCGTCAGATTAGCAGAACAACGAGAGATTACTTTAGGAGTCACCACTGCTTTTGAAGACAAGGTAATTGAAGAAGGCTACGACCCCAGTTATGGTGCGAGACCTCTTCGCCGAGCAATTATGCGCTTACTAGAAGATAGTTTAGCTGAAGCGATTCTCTCTGGTAGAGTCAACGATGGTGATAATGCTCTTGTTGATATTGATGAGAACGGTAATACTACCGTGACCTCTGTACAAGAACAAATTTTGGTAGAAGCAACTCGTTAAGTGGATCGAGTAAATTAAACTGAATTTTGGTTTAAAGGTGGGCAACTAGCTCACCTTTTTTTTATGTGGATCTTGATTATTTGTAAACGAAGAAGTCTTATACCTAATTGCTCATTGCTCATTGCTCATTGCTCATTGCTCATTGCTCAATGATCATTGATAAGTTATTTAGCTATATACTTCTAGATATCAGTAGTATGCAAATGTACAAAATGCATAAATATTTTTATTTTTTTAATTATCCCCATGATTATTTTTATGTAAGCAATGAATCTAACTTTTGAGCATAAATTAATTAAATATCGAAATCTCAAACAAGTTTTAAAATCTACTGTTGAGACAGCTAGAAAAATTTTAAAGTGCGATCGCGTTATTATTTATACCGCCAGCAATTTACCCCAAGCGGAAGTTTTAGCAGAATCAAGTCATGAAAAATGCGTTTCTCTGTTGGGGCAAACAATTCAAGATCCTTTTCTAGCGGGTGATTATTTAGAGATGTACTGTTATGGTATGTCTTTAACCATAGATAACATTCATGCCTCAGATGTTACTACAAGTAAGCTAGCAGAGCTAGAACAACTAGGAATTAAGAGTGTCGCAGTTGCTCCAATTTATGTTGACAATAAATTATTAGCTTTCTTGGTTGCCCATCAATGTTTTCAACTTCAGCCTTGGGATGAGCAGACAGTTAACTTATTGGCAGAAACAGCAAGTTCGGCAGGAAAAGCTCTTTCAAACATTGTTCAGGCTGACGAATTAGCAGAATTTATCTTATTACAGCAGATGGAAGAAAATCAGAGTAACCAAAGTAATCAAGCTGCAAATAATGGGCATCAGAATTATCAACAACAGCAAGTTATTGAACCAGAACAAAATAGATTATTTACTGAGATTAAAAATAAGCTTACTGAGCAACAAAAATCAAAAAATATTCTCAAAACTATAGTTGTAGATATACGCCAGCTACTTAAATGCGATCGCGTTTTAATTTATAGTCTAAGTACTGCTAATGATGGTGTGGTAATCGCTGAATCTGTTGCTGATGGCTGGACTAAAGTTTTAGCTCAAGGCGGCAAAAATTCTCAGGTTGCAACTCAATATTTAGAAGAAGATCGTAATGGTAAAGTCCGTGTTTGGGATAATACTTATGAGGAAGATGCTCCCTCTTGGTATCAAAAACAATTGGAAGCTTTCAACGTCAAGGCTGGACTAATAGCACCAATCGCTAAGGATGGTCAATTATTCGGGTTATTAATCGTTCATCAGTGTTCAAATGCTCGAAGCTGGCAGCAGCAAGAAATTAACTGGATAACTCAAATCGCTAATCAGATAGGTAATATGCCCGAATATACGCAAATTTCTCATAGTAATCAGCAAGAACAATTGATTGATTTTCAACAGCAGCTTGAACAAGAAAGAATGTGGACTAAGCATTTTTCTGACGTGTTACAGCAGATTCGTCAATCTTTCAAAATTAAAGACATTCTCAAAACTAGTGTTCGAGAAGTACAAAGAGTTTTAAATTGCGATCGCGTTTTAGTTTATGCTTTGCATCATCAGATCTATGGCAAAATTATCGCTGAATCTGTTTCTCCTGGTTGGACCAAGACAGAAGGAATGGTGATCAAAGATCCTTGCTTTGAAGCCAAATATTTCGCCAAGTATCGTGATGGGAGAATACGCGCCTGGGACAATATTTATGATGCAGGCATGAGTCAGTGTCATGTAGAGCAACTGGAAAAGTTTGAAGTAAAAGCAAATTTAATCGTTCCTATAATTATTGAAGGCAAACTATTTGGTTTATTAGTCGCACAGCAATGTTCTAACCCTCGTCACTGGCAGCAATCAGAGATTCGTTGGTTAACTCAAATTGCCACCCAAGTCGGTTTTACCCTCGATAATGCTCAATTATTAGCCGATGCTCAGCGCCTGCGTCTCCAGGCAGAATCGACAAAAATGTGGACTGAATATTTCACCGATGCAGTACAACAAATTCGCCAATCCCTCAAACAAAAAGATGTTCTCAAAGCCAGTGTTCGAGAAGTAAAAAGAATTTTAAATTGCGATCGCGTCTTGGTTTATGCTCTAGATCGAGATAATTATGGCAAAGTCGTCGCCGAATCTGTTAACCACGGTTGGACAAGGGCTGAAGGGAGAGTAATTAAAGATCCCTGCTTTGAAGCCAGATATCTAGATCAATATCGCGACGGTAGAGTTCGTGCCTGGGAGAATATTTACGAAGCGGGCATGAGTAACTGTTATGTGGAACAATTAGCACAATTGGAAGTTAAGGCAAATCTGGTTACACCAATTATCTATCAAGGAAAACTATTTGGTTTATTGGTGGCACATCAATGTTCTGATACTCGCCAGTGGCAAGAGGCTGAAATCAATTGGATGAGTCAAATTTCTACCCAAGTAGGTTTAGCTCTTGATAATGCCCAATTACTAGCCAAGTTAGAACAATATACGCAAGATACTCAAACAATTTTAAATCGTGCAGCCAATAGCGGTTCAAATATTCAACGTACTGTACAAAATGTAACAGTGGGATTTGAAAATTTAAGTAACTTTTGTCAAACTTTTGCGGAAACTATCGGACAAGTTAAAGATTTGAGCAAGCAATTAGCTCAACAATCAATGGGAATGGCTAGAGCAATAAATTCTAGTCAACTTGAACAGAATAATCAAGATTCTGCTGTTGATTTATCTGAGCGAATTTTTACTTTGATGCAACAGCTATTTGAAGCTACGGCAAGAATCGATCCTTTGTTTACTAGTATAAAAACGGAAATCACTGCTAAAACAACTACCCTGGAATCAGAAACAGAGCAACTAATAAGCGGAGTTGATGATTTTGCCACAGCTAGTCAGAATTTAGAGCAGATCGTAGCTTTAAATCATAATATGAGTAACCTGATGCAAAATATTTCTGATTCTTTAGATACCCAAATCCAAAGTTCAACTTTTACTCAAAATTCAGTTCATGAATTAACAGATATTACCAAGCGAATTTCTCAGCAATCTTTAGCAATCATTGAATCTTTTAAGCAATATCAGTTCGAGCAACAATAATTTAGGTAGCAGGTAGTCCTAAAGGATACCGCTTCGCATATAGGTAGTAGATATTAGTAAATAAAGGTCTTAACATTATCTAGTATTGCTTATTGCTGTATTTAGGCAAAAATTTAGATATTTAATTATGTTGAAGTTTTACTCTAATGCACTGTCACTATATTCTCGCCCTGTATGGATTGCGTTACTAGAAAAAAAACTGTCTTTTGAGTTGATTGAATTGTCACTTGACGGAGATCAATGGCAGCCTGACTTTTTAGCCATCAATCCTTTTGGGCGTGTTCCTGTGCTGGTAGATGACAGCTTTTCTATCTATGAATCCTTAAGTATTTTAGATTACCTTGAACTTCAGTATCCAACTCCTAGCTTTTTACCTACAGATAGCAAAATATTAACTGTTGTCCGCATGATAGAAACGCTAGCGCTACATGAGTTGATTCCCGCTATGCTCACGCTGATTCGGATAACTAATAGAAATGCGATTGAGCAAGCTAATCAGCAGATAACTACAATGCTTAATTTTCTTGAGCAGCATCTTAACAATAGTTTGTATATTACGGGAGATCAAATTAGCCTAGCCGAAATTGTAGTAGGCTCACTCATTATTTGGTTGCCTCATTTAAATGTTACTTTATCTAGCTATCCAAAAGTAGAGTTATGGTCTGATCGATTAAGGCAACGCCCAAGTTGGCAAGCAACTCAACCAAGCCCGCAGATTATTCAAGATTGGCTCAGGCGCATCCAAAAATTGCCCAAAATTCGAGCCAGACAGTGGAAGCAAAAACCCTTTATCTAAAAAAACCAGGTATTCAAGTAGGCATCAATTGCTGAAGTCTTTCTGGTTCTTCTCCCAGCCAATTAGGATTTTGAGCAGTGCTGTCAAAAATTGAAGAGGTTTTAAATGGTTCAAATTTTCCTGTTGAAGCCGCTTGTGCCGTTTTATCTAACAATAATTGCACCTGCTGTTTATCCATAGGTTGAAAGCTACTTACGGCTTCAAACGCCTGGTCAAGAATTTCCAGACTATCAATCCCAGTAATCACAACTGAAGTAGGTAGATTAAGGGCATAATGCAAACATTCAATAGGAGTTACAGTATTAGAGCGTAAAAGAATACCGTTGGCCATACTTTTCATCCCCAATATTCCAATATTTCGCGTAGTTAATTCGGGAACGACTAACTGAGCGAAGCTGCGGTAATGTGCATCCATTACATTTAAAGGCAATTGAACTGTATCGAACTCAAAACCTTTTTCGGTTGCTACTTCGAGCATATGTAAATGAATTTGAGGATCTTTGTGTCCCGTGAAGCCAATATATCGTAACTTACCAGCTTCTCTTGCCTCAATAAAAGCTTCATTTGAACCTCCCTCATCAAATACTCGATGGGGATCTTCGTAACGAATAATTTCGTGATGCTGAACAAGATCGATGTAATCTACCTGAAGACGCTGCAATGATTCGTCTATTTGTTTAGCTGCTTCTTTTTTAGAGCGACCATCAATTTTGGTCATTAAAAACACCTTTTCTCGATAGCCATCACGAAGAGCGTTCCCCATACGTTGTTCGCTGACTCCATCATTGTAGTCCCAACTATTATCCATAAAAGTAATACCGCGATCGATCGCAGTACGAATAATTCGTTGACTTAATTGCTCATCAACATTCGGCAAGCCAATATGCCAACCTCCGAGTCCAATGACAGAAACTTCTTCGCCTGTACTGCCTAGCTCTCGATATAACATTTGTGGGTTTTGACTATTGGCTGACATTATTCTTCCTTTTAGTTGGTCATTACATTAAGCATCTAATCACAAGTAAAAATGTACAGGATCTATCTAGAGGCATATCGCTCTATTTGGTTTTTCCAAGTGAGAATAAAAACAAAATACAGGCTGCATAATCAAAATCGCGATCGCCTTAAGCATTTCAATTTTAGCAAGAGCGATCGCTCACGTTCTCTAAAAGGTGTGAAGATGAAAGGTTTAAAAATGATTGACTCTTTAATTGGCGATCGCCGTTCTTGATTGAAACCAGGTGTGGAAGCAGAAGCAGTCAAGACTAATTAAAACATTGCCTTAATATATTCCCGACGCATAGAAGAAATCGCATCTAAAGGCACACCTTTAGGACATACTGCCGTGCATTCCCCATGATTAGAACAGTCACCAAAGCCTTCTGTTGCCATTTGCGCCGTCATATCCAAAACCCTTTGTTTCCGTTCAGGCGCTCCTTGAGGAAGTAAAGCTAGGTGAGCTACTTTAGCCGCGGTAAACAAAGAAGCAGAAGCATTAGGACAGGCTGCAACACAAGCACCACAACCAATACAGGCTGCATAATCAAAAGCGCGATCGCTATTTTCTTTGGCCACAGGTAAGGAATTGGCATCGGGTGCAGCACCAGTATTAACGGAAATATAACCCCCCGCAGCCACAATGCGATCAAATGCCGAGCGATCGACTACTAAATCTTTAACGATGGGAAAAGCCTTGGCACGCCAGGGTTCAATAGTTATAGTGTCACCGTCTTGAAAGCTTCTCAGATGTAGCTGACATACTGCCGTTTGTTTTTGCGCTCCATGAGCTATCCCGTTAATCATCATGCCACAAGAGCCACAAATGCCCTCTCCGCAGTCATGATCGAAAGCGATTGGTTCTTGATGCTCTTTAATCAGCCGTTCGTTTAACACATCCAATAGTTCGATAAATGACATATTGGGATGGGCATCGGCTACAGTATATTCTTCTAGTTTTCCCGCACTTCCTGGGTTTCTTTGGCGCCAAATTTTGAGGTTAATTTGCATAATTGTTTAGTTATACATACATAAATCTAGATTTAGATCTTAAATATTTGTTTTCCTTAAAATTCATATTCGCTAATGAAGCGAGACAATAATAACATCATAATCTTTTGCTTGTTCTGTTCTTATTTCTGTTGTATCAGGCTGTCTGAAATAGTTGACATTAGGTTTTCATTATGTAAACATAATAACAGGTTTTCAATTTGAAAACATCATGCACTTAATCTCGGCTGGCAAGCTTAAACAAGCAGCTTCAAAATATCCTGATGCCTCCAAACCTATTCAAGGCTTCTGTAAAATTATTCAACAAGCCCAATGGCAAAACTTATTAGATGTTCAACGAGTTTATCGAGATGCCGAAGCGGTGGGAAATTTTACTGTTTTTAACCTCAAAGGTAATAAATATCGTTTGATCGTTGATGTTGACTACTCTGAACAAGTTGCCTACTTCAAGTATTTTTTGACTCATGCTCAATATGACCAGGAGAAATGGAAAAATGACCCTTACTATTGACAAGAAAGAGTACTTTAAATTATTAGATAAACTTCAGCTTATTCCTAAGATCATTGAAACTGAAACCGAATATGAAAGTTATTTGGCAGTAGCCGAAAGCCTTATCGCTAAAAAGGATAATCGTTCTACTGAAGAAACTGCTCTATTTCGCTTACTAGTTAAACTAATTGCAGATTATGAAGAAAATATGTTTGCGTTAGATGACTGGAATAATCTTTTGCCCCATGAAATACTTCAACATCTTTTAGATGCAAGTGGTAATAAACAAGCTGATTTAGTTGGCATTATTAGCCCTTCTAAGGGTTTAATTTCATCTATTGTCAATGGAAAAAGGGCAATTAGTAAAGAACAAGCAAAAAAATTAGGGGCGCATTTTAATGTTTCCCCCCATCTATTTATTTAGACTAATCTCTAGCTTAATTTAAAATATCGCCCCCCAGCAGACGACGATAACGAATTTCTAACTCCTGTTTTAAAGACGGAGAATTCTCTAACAGTCGATCCACCGCAATAATTTTCTCGGCTGCTTCTCTGGCTAAATTAAGCACCTCCTGATCTTCGACCAAACTTGCCAGAGCGAAATCAGGTAGTCCCGACTGGCGAGTACCCAGTACTGCACCAGGGCCTCGAAAGCGCATATCCGCCTCGGAAATAAAGAAACCGTCTTGAGACTCTTCTAGCACTGCTAAACGCTGTCTGGCTTCGATATTTTTGGTGCTGCTCATTAAGAAACAATAGGATTTACTGTTGCCCCGACCGACACGACCTCGTAACTGGTGTAGCTGTGATAGACCGAAGCGTTCGGCGTGTTCAATGACCATGACCGTAGCATTGGGTACATCTACCCCCACCTCAATGACTGTAGTAGAGACAATAATCTGAGATTGATTATCGCGAAAGGAAGTTAAGGCTGCATCTTTCTCGGCGGAACTCATGCGACCATGTAACAAGGCAATATTAAACTCAGGAAAGATAACTTCTGATAAACGTTGGTGTTCTTCCGTAGCTGCTTTGAGGTCTAACTTTTCTGATTCTTCCACTAACGGAAAAATAATATAAGCCTGTCTACCCTGAGCAATTTCTCGGCGAATCAAATCGTAGATCTTTTTGCGATCCTTGCCCTGTTTCATCATAGTGTCAATTTTCTGTCTACCAGGGGGTAATTCATCGATTTGGCTCACATCAAGATCCCCGTGGAGGGTTAAAGCCAGGGTTCGGGGAATTGGTGTAGCAGTCATGGTTAAAACATGAGGAGATTTTCCCTTTTCTAGTAAACGCGCTCGTTGTTGGACTCCAAAGCGATGTTGTTCATCAATGACCGCCAAACCAAGCTTATGGAATTGCACAGGATCTTGAATCAAGGCATGAGTACCTACTAGCAAAGGTAATTCGCCATTTTGCAGTTGGGAATGAATTTCTCGGCGTTTAGCAGTTTTAGTCGAACCCGTGAGCAACTCTATGGGTAAATGCAACAGATTAAACCAAGTCACTAATTTACGATAGTGCTGTTCTGCCAATACTTCCGTCGGTGCCATTAATGCCGCCTGATAACCTGACTGAATTGCTGCCAAGATCGCATATACGGCGACGATAGTTTTACCTGAACCGACATCTCCCTGTACTAATCGATTCATCGGTGTGTCAGAATCATCTAAATCTTCAAAGATTTCTTGAATAACTCGTTGTTGTGCATTAGTTAACACAAAAGGTAGTATTTGCTCAAACTGTTCAATTAATTTCCCTTGGGGTGTAAAACTAGCGCTTGACTGATTTTGCTTTAGTTGTTGACGGCGCTGAAGAAAGCCAAGTTGAAGATAAAAGAATTCA
>JBDKJC010000051.1:0-10586 GCA_039796815.1 Cyanobacteriota bacterium
AAGCATTTGCTGAGTCTCTGAAGACAGAAACCAAAAAAAAGCTGTTTCAACTGGAATTAGCTAGTTCAGGAAGACAAGGATTAAAAATTATTAAGGATAATAATAAACAGGGACGAAAAACTTTTGCCTTTATCGATATAATTCTTCCCGATCTTAAAGGAGATCAATTAATTAACGAGATCGATCAAAAAAATAATAATACAAAAGGTATTTTAATTTCGGCTCACAAAAGCGATTTTGAATTAGAGCAGATTAGAAGTAAATATGACTGGCTCATAGATTCTATACCAAAACCTCTTGATAAAAATAAGCTAAAAAATGCTGTTAACTCATTTATCGGCAATCCTAATCTTTCAGTGTTTAATTATGCCTCTTTAGACCAAACAACAGCTGAGTTTTTGCTTCAAGAAACTAAAGAGATCAAAACTTTGATGAAGCGAACTGTAGAAGGAATTATCGAAACGGGAGAAAGATTGCAAAGAGTAAAACAAAGACTCCAGCATGGAGAATTTATGACTTGGGTGGAAAATGAGCTTAAATGCCATTATTCAACTGCTTTACATTTTATGCGCGTTTGGGAAACCTTTGGCGAACAGAAAGAACAAATTGCTGATGTGGGAATTAATGTTTCGGTGCTTTATTTGTTATCTGCACCCAGTATGCCAGAACAATTACGTGCTGAAATTGTCGAGATGGCAAAGGCTGGTAATCCAATTTCTTTTGCTGAAGCTAAACGTTTAAAGAAAGAATACTCTGAGGGAAAAATTGATGATAGCTCTACAGGCAAAAAAGAAACTATCACCACTATTGATGTTACTGCTGATTCAGCATCCGCTCAACTTGAAACTTCTCAGCTTAAATCTATCGAAAAGCAACAGATTGTCAGTATAGTCTCCAAAGTAAAACCTGAACCTAAATTCTGGAATCTGGGCAAACATCTACTTTATTGTGGCGAACCACAAGATGCTGAATTTCGCGATCGCTTACCAGAGACAGTTGCTTTAAATATTGGTTTTCCTGATTCAGAATCATGGGAACAGAAAGCACTTTTTCCCGCGAAGGCGAAATCTACTCTGGTTTTTCATAGTGTCTTTCAGGATTTAGATTTGATTACTTTGAGAAATATTGTTCAAAGAAGTATTGAGCTTTGTACGGAGTCAGGGGAAGAGATAATTTTTGCTTTTTTTCCTTATCCTGAGATGCTGATCCTTGCCGATAATCTTAATTGTCGATGTTTTATCGCTGAACCAGATTTTACACGGTGTCAAGATATAGTAACCTTCTGGCAGAGTATACATGGGCAAACTTAGAAAATATCTAATTATAGTCCTGGTAAAGCGATCGCGGACTGTGATTAGCCACAACTTCAATATATTTATATTAATAATATATTGAAGTTGCTGAATCGAGGTATGATTCTTAATTTTTTACTTGAGAACGTAATTTTAAACAGCTAATAGTTAATAGCTGTAAACAGTATCACTCTCAGTTTAACGTTGTCCTAAAGGATACACCTTCGGATATACCCTTGTGGTATATTTTAAATCAGCAACGCCGATAATTTTTCAATATTTTTCAATGGTTAAAAAAGATTAATTATCGCAGATATCTCTTGACTGGAAAAAAATAACTTGATATGTTTTAAATATGGCAAAGTTGAATCTACAGAGTTTATACCAATTACTAAAAATAGCTGGAGAAATAACGAAGTGTATCTTTTAAGATAAAGTTAAATTGTAGTAGCGCGTCCAGACTAAAATACTGGATTCATTTAAGTAGCGCGAGGCCCGCCCCACTCTACCGATTTTGATTATTTCAACTCAGCAAGTTAGAGTAGATGTACTACTAAGTCTCTTGTTACTTTTGAGAAGGTGATGTAACTATCATTACAGAATATTAAACAGCAAACAAAGTCATTGCATCTTTACAAGATACCTGACAATAATTAAGGTGCGTAAAAATGGCGATCGCTTCATCTTCCAACACATCAGTTTAGTCAGTTTAGTCTCATTAAACTACTAGACAGAGAAAACAAAAAAAAGAGGAAATTATTTATGTCAATTGAAAATGCCAAAGCTTTTTACCAAAGAATGACTGAAGATGTTGAGTTGCGTACAATATTTGAGTCACTATCGACCCTAGAAGAGTATCAACAATTAATTCAAGATACTGGTTACCTGTTTACTACCGATGAATGGCAAGCAGCAGTTGTAGAGATTCAGGCTGACGTTTTTAATCAAGAACTAAAAGAAGAAGAATTAGAAGCGATCACAGGTGGAGCGAGTAATCGTGGTGGCGTAGCAAAATATGGTAGTGTTTCGCCTGTGTATGATGAAGATAGTAAGCCTTCAGAGAAGTAAGTCATAAAGAGCTTCTAGTTAATCAAGATCCCTAAATCAACACGCCTGTTTTGAATATGGCGATCGCTTAATCTCCCAAAAAATCAAATTTAGCTTCTGTAAAAGTTAGTTCATTGTAGTTGTAACTTAGTTTCATCAAACTACTAAACAAAAAAAAAGAAAATTATTATGTCAATTGAAAATGTCAAAGCCTTTTACCAAAAAATGAATGAAAATGAATGAAGATGTTGAGTTGCGTACAATAATTGAGCTAGCATCAACCCTAGAAGAGTGTCAACAATTAATTCAAGATACTGGTTACCTGTTTACTACCGATGAATGGCAAACAGCAATGAAAGAGATTCAGACTGACGTTTTTAATCAAGAACTAAAAGAAGAAGAATTAGAAGCGATCGCAGTAATTAAAGCAAAAATAGCTTTGGACATTGCCGAAGTTAGCAACCTAATTTCTTTTTTAGAGCGTTCCAGATAGTTTGACATTTAAGATAATAAACGGCAAAACAACCAACAAAAGTGAACTACTCGTCTTCCAATTACATAGTTAAGCATCAAACATAAATAGTACAGGAAGAAATAAACATGGTTACTCGATTCGGTACAAATGGTGATGATATATTAACGGGTGGAAGAGAAAACGATATCTTTTCTGGTCAAGATGGCGCAGATATCCTTGAAGGTGGTACGGGAGTAGATTCCCTTAAAGGCGGTGCTGGCGAAGATAATCTCGACGGTGGTACTGACCAAGATACTTTGACTGGAGATACGGGGGCAGATAATCTTGACGCTGGTACAGGGGCAGATTCCCTTAAAGGCGGTGCTGATGCAGATAATCTCGACGGTGGTAGCGACCAAGATACTTTGACTGGAGATGCGGGGGCAGATAATCTTGACGCTGGTGCTGGCGCAGATAATCTTAAAGGCGGTGCTGATGAAGATAATCTCGACGGTGGTAGCGACCAAGATACTTTGACTGGAGATGCGGGGGCAGATAACCTTGACGGGTGAGAATGTCGTCGTCAATGGTTCAAATGGCCGCGATTTTACTATCGATCCAGTGGTAGTAGACGTAGACCCAGTAGTAGTAGACGTAGACATTTAATAATCTTACCTGGCTCTAAATTAGCTTTATTGAGGATTCAGATTCACTCTTTGTACTAGCACAACCGGGAGCATCCCACACTTGATTATCGACGTTCGGATGAGTTCGATTTCGAGCATGATCTCGGATACTTTTTTGTGAATGTGCCATTTCATTAAAGTGCGATCGCTTTGCCTAAAATTATTTTCACTACCTAGTTTAAAATTCCCGCACCCCTTAATTAGACATCTCCAATAATTAATCTGTAACCATTGAAAAAACGTGGTAAAAACCTAATTTCTGGAGATGTCTATTGGTGACCAATGACCAGATCATCTTAATTCAACTATTTATCCGTACTTGATATAACACTCTATCTTACGCTCTGAGGTTCCAAAACTTGCTCTCGATTTGTCATAAAATTCATCTTCACTTCAAATTGTTGAATCTGCTTTACTAACCAAGTATCAAAAAGCTCTGAAAGAATTTTTTGACGCATCATATCATCTAATTGTGGTTTAGCTAATTCTTCAACTTTGATCAAATGTACTCCAGATGATGTAACAATTGGCTTAAGAGTTTGAGGTGGATTGCTAGCAAACACAGCAGCCGAAATTTCTGGTTTTAAATCTTTACGATAAATTATTCCTCTATATCCTCCTCGGCGACTTAATTGTGGATCTTGAATATATTGGTAGGCAGCTTCAAAGAAACTAATTTCCCCCTCAGCGATCGCATAAGATAATTCCATTGCCACATCTTGATCATTTAAGACAATTTCGTACATAGCTACCTGCATATAATCAAGTTGATAGTCGACAAAATACGGTTCTATTTTGTCGCCAAAAAGATGTTGAGCAAGTTTAGAAGAAAGAACTGTAGCAGAAATTAATTCTCCAAACTCATTCAAAGTTAGATGATGTTTTTGTAGCCACATTTGAGTTGCCTCAACACTATCTAATTGGTTCATCAACCGCCAATTATCTACTGCTTGCTGTAATTCTTCTGCTTCTACTATCAGATCAAGCTCGATTGAAGCGCGAGTTACAATTTCGCGGGTAATTATTTTTTCATTTAAAGTAGGAATCTGAGCAAAAAATCTTAGTTGCTCAAACATATCTTTAGGGGAAAAAGTTAAAACTTCTGACATGATTAATTTCCTTGGTAAATTAAACGTTAGTAAATAGAATTTGAAGCCAGCAATCACCTATGAGGTATGAAGATTGAGGGTATTGAGATTAAAATATTCATTCTAAAGTTCTAAACCGTCTTTTTGTAGTTTTTTGAACGGTTCAAGGGCAAAGTCAATTAGGCGACGCTGCCTCACAATCACTTCAGCTGTGGCTGTTTGTCCAGGTCTTAGAACAACGCGCTTATTTTTAGCTTCAATGTAATCTTGGTTTAGCTTGATCTCTAGTTCGTAGCTTTCTACCTTGCCTTGTTCAGTATCGATAACTTTAGTAGTGGGAGAAATATTAATAAGTTTTCCTTCGACTATACCGTAATCTTGAAATGGATAGGCATCAAACTTGAGCTTAACAGGCATTCCTGGATTTAAAGAGCCGCTTTCTGTGGGAATCATTTGGGCTTTAAGTATCAAAGAGGATTGCTGAGGAGCAATTTCGGCTACTAATCCTCCAGGTTCTAACACTGTTCCAGTTTTCTGAGCGGGTAATTGAAAAATCGAACCGTTAGCTGGTGCTTTGACTATTCTTTGCGCTAGTTGATATTTCAGAGAGTTGGTTTGACTTTTAGTTTCTTTAATCTGAAACTTTAAAGTTTCGATCTGTTTTTCTAGTTCTTTTAACTGTTCTTCGCTTTTAAACACAGCGATTTCTCCTGAATGAATCAAAGTTAGATAACCTTTTTCCTGCTCCTGAAAGCGAAGTTGAGCTTGGTCGGTATCCGAATCGGCTTGTTCTAGTAATCGTTCTTTTTCGCGAACTGAGTCTTTTTGTTCAACTACTTGAATTTCCGAGACAATACCCTGTGTTTTAGCTCTGAGATAACGCTGTACTTCTTTCTTGGCTTCATCATAGGCTATTGAGGCTAATTTTTGTGCTGATAGACTATGTTGAATGTTCTGTCTGGCTTGATCTACTTGAGCTTGTTTTTCCAATAGCTGTGCTACATTTTGCTGTTTTTGAGTATTGACTGCAAGAACTAGCTGGGTTTTTAAAAGTTTTAGTTGAGCCAGTTCTTTTTGTTGACCCTCTAGTTTAGTTTGAGCCTGCTGTAGTTCACTCACGACTGGTTCTGATTCGAGTGAGAGCAAAGGTTGTTGGCTTTTCACTAACTGACCTTCTTTGACAAAAACTTTGGCTACTGTGCCAGCAACGGGCGCATCGACTGTAAAAACTTTACCTTGAGGCTCTAGTTTTCCTTTTGCACTTCCAGTTTCATCAATTTCAGAAAACATTGCCCAAGGCAAGATAATTCCTACTAAGACCATCAAAAAGTAAAGAAGTCCCCTAGTCCAAACTTGTGGCAGAGTTTCAATAAGCTCTTTGGTCAAGTGCGACCATTCATTGTTATCAGATCTTAATGACCTTGTTTTTGTTTTGGTCAAAGAGTTAGGTTGGGGACTGACAATAAGACTTGCAGAATCTTCTTGACTGTGATTTATTTGGGTATTATTAACAGGTTCTAATAATACTCGCTCCTCAACATGCTCAAACTGTTTTGCTAGTCTCCCTGAGTTGTATTTTTCAAATATTCCAGGTGCTAGCTGTAAATATCCTTTTTGCACATAACGAATAGCACTGGCTATCTCTTCTATGGGAGTTGTTTTAAGTAAATAACCTTTTGCTCCTGCTTTAAAAGCTTTATGAATGTATTCTTCATCATCACAACTACTAAGAATAATAACTTTGGTATCAACAAAACGCTCTTTAACAATTTGCGTTGCACTTATTCCATCCATTTTTGGCATTTCAATGTCAATTAAAGCAATATCTGGATGAAAAGCGTCTATTTGTGCGATCGCACTTTCGCCATCTGCTGTACTACTAATTACCTTAAAATCTGATTCGGATTTTAAAGATAGATCTAGCATTTGTCGGATTGAATTTTGGTCGTCTGCGATTAAAATCCGAATATTACTCTGTTTATTTTCATTATTCTCAGGTGATAGTTCAGAGTTAAATGAATCTGGCTTTACTTTTAGATTGACCATTTGGTTTTTTGTGCAAAGAGTACTTAAAATGTATTGAGGTAGAAAAAAATCTTACCTAATCAACGGTAGCAAGCTGCTGTTGATTGAGATAAAAATATTGACCGCGCTGTGCCATTAATGCTTCGTGATTACCGCTTTCAATTAAAATGCCTTTGTTTAGCACTAAAATCAAATCGGCATTGCGGATTGTAGAAAGGCGATGAGCAATTACCAGTGTTGTGCGATCTCGCAAAATAGTATTGAAATTATTTTGAATGATTCTTTCAGATTCACTATCTAAATGAGAAGTAGCCTCATCCAGAATCAGTAAACGCGGATCTCCCATTAAGGCACGAGCGATCGCCAATCTTTGTTTTTGTCCCCCAGAAAGCGTTCCACCACCTTCACCAATTTGTGTTTCATAACCCATCGGCAAATCTTTAATAAAATCATGGGCCCCAGCTTGAATAGCTGCTGTCATAACCTCTTCTAATTCTGCTTCTGGGTAAGCAATGCTAATATTTTCGCGAATCGTGCCACCAAACAAAAAAGTATCTTGATCGACAACTCCAATTTGCTGACGTAGCGAACCCAAAGATAAGCTAGCAGTATCATAGCCATCAATTAAGATTTGACCTTCTGTGGGTGGATAAAAACCCAAGCACAGCTTAGAAAGGGTTGTTTTCCCAGAACCACTTCGTCCAACTAAGGCTACTGTCTGCCCTGGCTGTGCTTCAAACGAGATATTTTCTAAGATATTGCGATCGCTTTCCTCATGGTAGCGAAATGAGACGTTTTCAAACTTAATCTGCCCCTGTAGGGGAGGAAGAGACTGCCGCAGTTGAATCTGTAAATTTTCTTCTGGTTCGGTATCAATCACATCGTTAATCCGTTCGATGGCAATGATGATTTCCTGCAACTCGTTCCAGACAAATGTTAGTCTTTGGAAAGGACTGATAACATTACCCATCAGCATATTAAAAGCCACTAACTGTCCGATTGTTAGCTCATCCTGAATGACTTGCCAAACTCCAAACCATAATAAAACTGTCGTTACCAATGTATTAATGGTAGAGCTACAAATAGAAAGTGTGTTGCTAATTACCTGTCCTGAAAAAGCCTTTTTAATCGACTTGCCAAATAGCTCTTCCCAATGCCAGCGCACTGTTTGTTCTACAGCTAAAGCTTTGATCGTGCGAATACCAGTCAAAGATTGAATTAAATATTTGGTCTGTTCGTTAGAAGCTGCAAATATTTCTCGTGAAATACGCCGTAAAACAGGAGTAGCAGCTAATGCCAATAAAATGAAGGGCGGTATAATAATCAAAACCAAAAGAGCCAGCTTCCAGCTATAGGAGAACATCAGTCCAGCATAGACAAACATAGTTAGCAAATCTAACAAAATTGATAGGGTTTCTCCTGTTAGAAATTGCTGAATCTTACGGTTTTCCTGAACACGAGAAATAATATCCCCTACATAGCGAGATTCAAAATAGCTTAAGGGCAACCGCAGAGTATGGCTGATAAATCCGACAATCAAAGATATATCGACTCGATTAGCCACATGGTCTAAAAGATATTGTCGCAGTCCCGTCATAGCAACCTTAAATAAGCCAAAAATTAGTAATCCTAAGCCAATAGCGTTTAAGGTCAGGGTACTACGCTGCACCACTACTCGATCCAATAGAAGCTGAGTAAAAATTGGTGTAATTAGCCCAAACACCTGGATCATTACCGAGGCAAAAAAGATTTCGATGAGAACAACTCGGTGTGGCTTAACTAGTTCAATAAATTGCCAAAAGGGAATATTACCTTCTTCAGCATTTTTTAGTAAGGTTGTGGGCTGAAGCAATAGGGTATACCCAGTCCAATCTTTTTGAAATTCGGCATGGGTAAAAGTACGCTGACCAATAGCGGGATCGCCGACAATAACCTGAGTTGGCGTTACCTTGTAAACAACAATATAATGTTTACCTTCCCAATGAGCGATCGCTGGTAGATCTTGTTCTGCTAGACTCTCAAGGCTGGTTTTGACTGGACGAGTTGTAAAACCGATACTTTCTGCTGCTAACACTAAACCTCTCAGTGATGCTCCATTGCGATCGGCATTGGAGATTTCTCGTAGCCGATTAATGCTAAAATGCTTACCCCAATACTGTCCGACCATCACCAAGGAAGCCGCCCCACAGTCACTTGCACTTTGCTGTTGGAAAAAAGGATAACGTTTAGTAATGCGCTGCCATAGATGACCCACCTGTAGTGTAGGACTAGGAAAATAAGCTTTGCTGATTTTATTTCCTTTAATCTGGGGAGAAGAAGATTCAAGACTTGGATGTTTCGGAATTATCTGATCTTTGCTAATGAAATCCTCTATTGTTTCTGGTAAGTTATTTGAATCAACTGACTGAATTAATTGAGGTAGATAGGAAATTGCGGCCTCCCACTGAGGCTCATTGAGACTATATATTTCTGTAGGTTGAGTAACAGACCAGTCACCTTCCTTAGACCAAGGTATATAAACCCTACCATCATTTAAAATATCTCCTGTTGAATGTAGTATTTCTCCTCTCCGCAATAGCCAAAGCTTTTTATCTTTAAGCTGAGTCGGCAGACTCCCTATTGGCAAGTTGTGTCTTTGAAGTAAAGAAAACACTTGGGCAAAACCATACTGTTTGTGTAATGCAGCAATTTGAGGAGATAACAATAGCCAATCATACAAAGCTGCTCGATGATAAAGATGATTTTCAATTTGATGATAATAGCTATCTAATTTTGTTAATAATCCTTTGGAAAAATAGCCGATTTTGACACCAACTGAAGCTCTGGCTGAATAAGGTAAAAAAGATGCTTCGTCAAAAATAGTGCTTTCACCAAAGGAATCTCCTTGGTTCAATGTCACAATCAACTGGCGATCGCTATCTACTAGCCGAACCTTGCCAGATAAGACTACATATACACCTGCCTTACTTTCTCTACCCTGCCAGAACTCTTTACTCGCATTTGGACGTTGAATTTCTAAATTTTTCAGACAAAATGTATAATCAGAATCAGCGATCGCCGTTCCCAAAATTTGAGTAAGCTGCTGTTTATCAATTGATACAAGAGAATTTTGAATCATAATTAAATCACAATCTCAACTTAAAAAGTTTAGCTGCCACTCTTGAGGAGATGTAGAAGCAGATAGAGTAGAAAGTTCTTTGAGTTTAATCTTAGGACTCTCTATATTTTCATTCCTACCTAATGAATCACCCGTAACTGGTGACTTTGCTCTTGTAGAAAGTCCCATTTGTTTTAGTAGACGGTTAACGTGACGAGAGCTAAGTTCAATATTTAATTCTGTATTTAAATGCTTGCTCAACCATTGTCCTGTCCACCGCTCAAATGGATAACCATAATCGCGAGGGCTATTACTTGCCAATTCTCTTAACCGAGCTAAATAATCGTCACTGATAATCTTGGGACGACCACGAGGACAATCTTGCCAATTGTGAGCTTGCCCAGCTCTTGCCTGTCCTATCCAATACCGAGCTGTTTCAGAGGTGCATTTTAATTCCTTACTGATTTTAGCTTTAGTCAAACCTTCATCTGCCAAAAGCATAATTTTTATTCGGCACTGATATTCTGGGCGTAAGTTATTTATTTCCAGACCTTTTTGTAACAACTTCCGCTGAAAAGGTGTTAGGTATTTGCCTTGTTGTTTCACAATAATTCTTTCTCAGGTAGTTAACATGGGAACATAAAATGAAATTTCAACAATATTCACTACAAAATTAGTGATATAGAGAAATGCGTTATAAGCCTTTAGAGTAAATAGCTTCAATCTCGATCAATAGCGGGGTAAAATCTGATTGTCGTTTTTCGATTCAACCAATCAGTCTTGTGATATTTTGAGGCAGCATATGCTGACCAAAAAAGTATTTAAAAGTCTTGAAATATTTTTTAAATATTTCACATCACACTAGCCTTCAACAAAAACTTAAAGCTAATTTCTCTT
>JBDKJC010000052.1:0-10548 GCA_039796815.1 Cyanobacteriota bacterium
GCATTCCTGATTGTGACTGAGTAGAGCCAATAATTTCGATGCGAAAGCCATATACATTGAGATAAGCCAATTTCAGATCTGGGAAAACGCCTACTGTCCATTCATGTTCGATCGTCGCATCTAGCTTTTCTTGATACCACTGAAGCGTTTCCTCATAATTCGGTACATTCAAGCAAACATGATCGATTTGCATCGAACTCAGAGGATTTGAGCCTAGAGTTGAAGATGTTTGAGTTAAAATTGTCATTTGAATCTCCTGTAATTGTGAATGTTCTAGATACCTCAGAGTTTTACCGTGTGAGCGAATGGGGTGCGAGATGTCCGATCGTCGATCGAAACACATCATCTGGATCGTATTTCTGCTTAAGATCGAGCAATCGCTCATAGTTCGACCCGAAGGCAAGCCGATCGCGCTCCTGTTCTTGCTCCGAAAGGAGATTGATGTATCCCTCTCTCAAAGCATCATTGAGGCAATTTTGTTCCAACTTTTATCAAATCGGCAGCCTTTTCTCCAATCATAATTGCCGCTGCATTTGTGTTTCCTGTGATCATCGTTGGCATAATCGATGTATCAACAACTCGTAACCCTTCAATCCCCCATACCTTGAGTTGAGGATCGACAACCGCCATTCGATCGATACCCATTTTGCACGTCCCAACAGGATGCCATCCCGTACCGCACGTTTGCCGAATATAATCTTCGATCGCTTTGTCGCTCTGTACGGAACTTCCTGGAGCAATTTCCTCGCCTCGAAGCTCATTAAACACCTCGGAGTCAACAATTTGACGCAAAATTTTAAGTCCTTCAACCATCAGTTGCATGTCAGATTCTTTCTGAAGATAGTTGACCTGAATCAACGGTGGGTCGAAGGGGGAGGAGGAACGTAGTCTTACACTACCCCGACTTTCGGGACGGGTAATGTAAAAGGGAAGGGTGAATGCCGGACCTTCACGTGCATAGGCAGGATCGACATATAAAATCGGAACAATTGTAAATTGCAAATTAGGTGCCTCATCTAAATCGTTGTTGGTATGCAGAAATAACCCAGCTTCTCCCCCATTACTACTTGGCGCAACGGGCACGTCCTGAGTAGACTGGTAAGCAATAACAGCAAGCGGGTGGTCTTGAAGATTCTGACCGACACCCGGCAAATCAAGAACTACAGAAATGCCTACTGCCCGCAGATGTTCAGCTGGTCCAATTCCAGAAAGCATTAGCAGTTTAGGAGAATCGAAGGCACCAGCACTCAAAATCACTTCGGAGTTGACCCTAACTTGATACTCCGTTCCGTTTTGAACATACACTACCCCTACCGTGCGCTTTCCCTCAAAGAGTAAACGAGTTACCAATGCTCCTGTTTGAATGGTCAAGTTGGGGCGATCTTTAATCGGACGCAGAAATGCCACTGCTGTACTTTGGCGCTTGCCATCTTTCACGGTCACTTGGTAAAGTCCTGCACCTTCCTGCTGTACGCCATTAAAGTCGGGATTTTGCTCATAGCCCTGTGCGATCGCGGCTTCCACAAAGCGTTGTGACACTTTTGCAGGAGAGAGTGGATCTGTGATGCTAAGTGGTCCATCAACCCCGTGAAATAACGATGCTCCTCGCTGCTGGTTTTCCGATTTCTTGAAGTAAGGCAAGACATCCTGATAACTCCAACCAATGTTACCTAACGCTTGCCAGCTATTATAGTCACGTTCATTGCCTCGTATATAAATCATGCCATTAACCGAACTGCTGCCGCCCAAGACTTTACCGCGTGAAGATAAAATTTTGCGGTTATTTAAGTAAGGTTCCCCTTCAGTTAAGTATGCCCAGTCCACTTCCGAGCCTAAGAGTGTAGTAGGCCACAAGTTCGGAACTTGAAGTTCTGGCTTGGTATCAGGACCACCCGCTTCGAGCAGCAATACTTTAGTATTAGGGTCTTCTGTAAGACGGTTGGCAACAACGCAGCCTGCTGAACCAGCGCCAATCACAATATAGTCATATTGAGCCATTTTATGTTTTATATATGTAGTTGTCATGATTTCTCCTTTTCAGGTGATTGTTTGTTGAATGACGGCGACATTAGTGGGTTGGCGATCGCAAATTCTGCTGCTAGTCGCGCCCTGCCACAATAATCTTTTCGGCTAAACCGATCGGGTTAGAAAACATGACCTCGTGACTACCGGGCATTTGTACAAGCCGAAATAGCCCCAAGCGGTTAGACATTCTTGGATGCCAACCCCACTGTTCGCCTTGAGGAAGAACATTATCTTCTGTACAGTAAAGGTAACTTTTAGGAATGGGCAGCGAGTAAAACTGCTTCAAGTCCAACTGGTCAATCCACGGTTGATACGGTTCAGGTGATAATCGTTCGTAACTGGATTGAGCCAGTTCGAGGTCAGCATCATTGAGCAGCACTTCTCGCCAAAGCTCAAACGGCACTACCATCGTACGATCGTCCGATTCTCTAGCTAGAGAGTCAAATAACGCTTGATAATGCGGCGGAAGGCTATCTCTGAGACTTTCACCATCATTAAGGACAAAAGCATCTAAGAAGATCAGTCGTCTAATGCGATCGGGAATCGCTTCAGCAACTTTCGCAATGATTGTTCCGGCAAAACTATGACCTAAGAGAACAATATCGGTTAAGTCTTTGCTAACAATGTAATCGACGATCGATTGTGTGCATTGAGCATGGTTAACGTTCTTATTCACGTCTTTGCCATGACCTACGATCGTGGGAGCAAAAGCCAGATGTCCTTTTGCTTCTAGATGGTCAACGACTGCTTGCCAAGCAGAACCATCATGCCACGAGCCATGAACTAAGACAAAAGTTGACATAAAATCCCTCCTTGAATTAGCTTGCTATGAGTCCACCATCGATTGCGAAAGACTGACCTGTTTACGCCTCGTCTATGGCGCGGTTGCAGTACGATCGATGAGCTTGGCAACGGCATCTGAATGGGAAACCATCACGACATGGGACGCACCATTCACAACAACGGTCTCCTTTGAGTTGGCGCGGTTCGCCATGAAAGACAGTGCCGCTGGAGGAATGTTCAAGTCGCGATCGCCATAAATAAACCAGGACGGGGTAGATTTCCATGCGGGCGCACCGGAGGCTTCGTTCAGCGCGGCTTCCGCAATCGGGCGCTGGGTACTAGCCATCAGTTGCGCGTCGTTAATGGGTACATCCGCAGCAAACTGGGCGTGGAACTTGTCCTGCTGAATGTAGAGGTCTTTACCACCATCGGGCAGTTCAACGTGTGGCGCGAGTGTTGGTCCGAGTGTGCTGCCCGGATAACGTCCTGAGAGTTCAATGGCAGTCTCGCCAGCCTCAGGAGCGAAGCCAGCAACGTAGACCAATGCTTTCACGTTCCTGTTGCCATTGACGGCATTGGTAATTACCGAGCCGCCGTAAGAATGCCCAACCAGCACAACGGGTCCGTTGATGCCTTTAAGGGCGCTAGCAACATAATCTGCGTCGCTCTTAACGCCGCGTAGAGGATTAGCCACAGCAACCGTTGGATAACCTTTCGTGATTAGCTTCGTTAATACGCCGTTCCAACTAGAAGACTCGGCGAACGCACCATGAACGAACACGATCGTGGGCTTGTTGACTTGTGCATTTGCAGTACTCATGATATCTCCTAGAGAAGTGATGGTCAGGGTTCCTAAAAAGAGAGTGGCAATCAGAAGCAGGCGGATGCTGTTCCTGAAGTTAAGCATGTTCATAGTTTGATTTCCATTTGAATTTGGAATGCTTAAATTACTACATTAGAGTGCTTTGACCAGAGTGCTTCCTGGTTGTTGACTCCAGATAATCAGTGTTGGGCTGCTTCAGTTCTTGGTGGAGGCGGTAGTCACAAGGTATTTGCAAATGTTTGAAGTTGTGCTATTTGGGGCTATTTTTCAAGTGACGATTTAAAGCGATCGGTGAAGACAGTCTAACTTTTGGTAAATTCCAGCACAATTTTCCCTTGCGTCCCCCCCCGCTCTACACGCTGATGTGCTTGAATTATCCGATCCCAAGACAGTGTTGAATCAATGACGGGGCGAAGCTGAGTGCGCTCGATTAGTTTTGTCAAAGCATCTAATTTTGCTCGGTACTGTGGCGTGAAAACAAAATGGATAGTCAGATTCTTGCCCCATGCTTCGATGAGTGATTGCGGCGTTTCAGTGTCTACAATACTCACAAGCCTGCCAAATGGGCAAATAATTTCTGGGCTACGCTGGATTGTTTGCCCACCGATCGTATCCAAAACTAAATCAACACCAAGCTCATCTGTTTCCTGATAAATAACTTTCGCGTAATCTTCGTTCTTGTAATCAATGGCTCGATCTGCACCCAGTTCTGTCACGAAATCTCGGTTTCTAGAACTGCACGTTGTAAAAACGTAGGCTCCCATCGCTTTTGCAAGTTGAATCGCAATTGAACCAACGCCACCAGCACCCGCATGAATTAGAACTGATTCCCCAACTTGAAGATTGCCCCTCGTCACTAGACAATCCCAAGCCGTTCCTCCTGCAAGAGGAAAACACGCTGCTTCAATGTGCGACAAGTTAGAAGGCTTAAGCGCAACAATCCCTGCATCAGCAACATGATATTGAGCATAGCTGCCAGATTCTCCAAAAATCTGTGGCGAGTAATAAACTTCGTCTCCTACCTCAAAGTCTGTCACTGACTCTCCAACTGTCTCAATAACCCCTGAAATGTCAACTCCGATAATTGCTGGTAATCGAACCAAGTCTTTGTAATCACCACGGCGAGTCTGATAATCAACTGGATTGATCGATGTCGCACACACCCTTACTAAAACCTGATTAGGTTTTGGTATTGGCTTGGGCACAGT
Source organism: Cyanobacteriota bacterium (assembly GCA_039796815.1). Taxonomy (GTDB): domain Bacteria; phylum Cyanobacteriota; class Cyanobacteriia; order Cyanobacteriales; family Xenococcaceae; genus Waterburya. The sequence goes on from JBDKJC010000052.1 coordinate 4,840, forward strand.
TTGAATCTCAAAACTCTCAGCACCACCAAATGTTGTCAGTACGGCTGCTTTCATATATTCCATCTCTATTCACCATCCTTGCTTTATAATTAATAGTCAAGGTATCTCGATACCACTTAACGTATAATGTTTTTCTCTTGTCCCGCAAGTCAGCACCATTTAGTAAGGTAGTTACTGTTCAGTCGCAAATGCAGTCATCACAGTCCCATAACTTGCCAAAAAAAACTGTTTCTCAACCAACTGTGGCTTATATCGTGGAGCATACTCTCGGTTGTAAATGGATGCTGGAGGTTTTACGCTTAATTCGTCAAGGTACCAACCGCCCAGGCGCGATGACTCGTGCAGTAGATGGATTGTCTACTAAAGTGCTAAATGAACGATTATCCGATTTAATAAATTTTGGCATTGTTGAGAAGATTTCTTATCCAGAAATTCCGCCCCGCGTGGAATATGAGTTTACCGAGTTTGGATTACGCTTCGTTAAAATTCTCAACACAATGGATGAATTAGAAGAATTTCGTCGTTATGACAAATCAAATTAAAACAATTCCCAATTAATCTACTTTTTGCCACAGAGAAGATAGTTTATCTTGAGCGGGAGGTTGTAAGGCTAGAAGCAGGTTAGTTAGGAAAAGTGCGAAATACTACAATCTTTAAAATCATCCTGCCTCCACTGAGAACCTTCGCCATAGCCTCGGCGATAGTAAAGAAAAATACTGAGCAGCGAGTGTTGAAAAGGAGAAAGATGCTTTAACGATCCATTTCTCCAGCCCATGCAGTAAAGCCTATATAAAAATCCCATTCGTTGAATATACATTACATAACTCCAATTACTAATTTCTAAGCTCGTGTTATAAAAAGTATTCGCCAGACAACTGATTTATACGGGTTCCATGTACAAACGCGCCCACTCGATTCGCTCCGCTTGTATGCCAAGAATCGTTACTCCTCGTACACCAAACTGTGAACCATCCCGATGGTTACCGAACCAGTGCCACTCAGCCCAAGCCGTGTCATCGTCAACTGCCGAACGGAGTAACTTTGAGTGAAAGTCAGGAATGTCGTGGAAACGAGTAGACCAATTCTTACGGACATCTTCAACCCCCTGGACACCCCATTCGGGATGAAGTGGATGATTGCCCTGAAAGTTAGGTGTAAAACAGGCTAAAAATTCTTCTATGTCATGGGCGTTCTGTGCTTGTTGCAGTCGTTCTATGATATTGCTGTGACTCGATTTCATAATTTTTTCTTGAGGATGATGAGAAAATAAGTAGGAAGTAAGCTTTGTTCTATTTATTTGAAGTGTATTTAGTTCCAATAGTTAAACGCTTTCAGATTCTTACAATAATTTGTCAGATTCTTATGGTGTTAGAAAGTTGACTCATACCATTTATCATTCATTGACAAGAGACTTAGTTTTAATTAGAAATCAAAACTTAAAAAGTAAATTTAGTATAGCTTTGAGATTTTTCAATTAATAAATAATAATTGCTCATCTATCTAGCTAGTGCGCGAGAATTGGTATCAGATAATGCAGCTATCAGCTTTTTGATTTGTTATTTAATCGCGCCAACGATAATCCAGAGGTATCCAAGTGTAACCGCGATCTTCTGCACGAATATGTCCTACTCCAGGAAAGGGTAAATGTGCAGTTGCGATGAGACGGCGTGATTCTTCTAAACGGGCAAACTGTTTCTGCCGTTGTTCTGCTGCTGCATTAGCATCGACATCATAAATAACTGTAATTTCAGGATTGGCAAATTGAAGCGAACCGAAGTGAATGATATCACCACAAAACTCAATGCTCTCGCCTCCACTTTCAACTAGATAAAAGCTGTGTCCTGGAGTGTGTCCTGGGGTGGGACGGGCGGTAATTCCTGGTAAAATAGCTGTCTCACCAGAAAACGATTTCAGTTTACCTGCATCGATATAGGGCTTGACTGTCTTGACTGCTTCATCAAAATATCTGCGCTCGAGATTCAATCGCTCTGCATTACTAGGATCGAGCCAAAAATCGACATCGGGCTTGCCAACGTAAACTGTGGCTGTCGGGCTTGCCAACGTAAACTGTGGCTGTCGGAAACATCAGTTGTCCATTTTCCACCAGACCACCGCTATGATCCGCATGGATATGAGTAAGAAGAATTATGTCAATCTCATTTGGTGCGTAACCTGCTGCTTTCAACGACAGTTGGAGTTTGCCACCTAGCCCCTTGCCGAACAATTGTCCTACCCCAGTATCCACCAACACCTGTTTATCTCCAGTATCGACCACAAAGGCATTAATTGAAGCTTCAACAGGATTCGTCAGAAAATCGCGATCGAGAAGTTGCTCTACCTCTGCTGAGTTGACATTAGTTAGAACTTTATCGAGATCTTGCGGTATTGTACCGTCGCTAAGTGCCACGATCGCGAATTCCCCTAGCCCAAAAGAGTAAACACCCTGTACTGGAGTGGGCGTAGTTTTATCGGTAGCCATCCCCGAAGGAATAGACCCGGAGTTGATAATAATTAGGGCTGTAGTTATAACAGCTAATATCAATCTAAAAAACATGATATATCCTAGAACCTTTTAACATTTATCATTAATCATTTACCATTGATCATTTAGTTGGTGCTTAAATCCCCATTTGAACGAGTCAATGTTCAATGCTTTAATAAAAAGGGTTTTATTTCATGAATGAGAAGTTGATGAGCGATCGCTGTATTAAATCCTTTGTTTGTGTTAAATAAACACGAATTTTGGAAATTAGTCGATTACTTAAGTGCTGCTGTTGCCTCAATCTCAACCAATGTTTCTGGAGAGGCAAGGGAGGCAACGCCGATACCAGTTAGAGCGGGGCGCGATTCTGCCAGAAATTCTGCGAGCATGGGTGCGATCTCCTCCATAGATTTTCCCAGTTCACCCCGAACATAGATGCGAAGGTGAAGCAAATTCTCTACGGAACTTCCTGCTGCATCCAAGACGATGCTTAGATTCGTCAGTGCATTTTTGAGTTGCCCTTCAACGGTATGGGATGAGACTTGATGGTTCATGTCCCAGTCAACTTGACCAGAAATGTAAACAGTACTCGATGCGGTATCGACAACAGCGTGGGACAGTCCGTGTGGTCTGCCATCGTAGAGTTGTGGCGGATTAATCAGTTGCTTTTTCATTGGTCTAAATCCTTGTGTACGAAAGCCTAAGAACTACATAAATAAGATTCCAGTCGAACCTGCTCCAATAATCACAATTTTTTGAAGTATTGAATTCTTCTGGTTCTATCTATCCCAAGTGTATTGAGTTTCAACGCTCAACTTCTTTCAGATTCTTACGATGATTTATCAGATTCTTATGGTAAAGGCAAAGATTTTATAGCAAGTAATTAAGCAGACTTCATATGATACCTATGAAATGTCGGTTATAGCCGTACAAAGTTAGATTAGGACAAGTTTAGTTGACTGTTCGTAGGTAGTAGGTAGTAGGTAGTAGATGTCTTAACTTGAGTACGTATTGCTATATCTTGTCAAAGTGGATATGTGGTTGACTTTCCTCTGAATAAATAGGAGGCGACTGCACTACGAGCAAAGAGATCGTTTGCTCGGGAGTAATAAAGCCGTGGCTTACACCCGCAGCAATGTAAATAGTATCTCCAGCACTAACACGAGATTTATTATCGTCTAGGATGGCGATCGCTGTTCCTTCGAGGATATAAATGAAGGTTTCGGAATCTTCATGAATGTGGGGTTTAAGTTCAAATCCTTTGGCAATTGTTACATGGTCGAATCTTACTGTGAGAATCTGCTGGCAAGATAGCAATCGAGTCATCGTTGCCCCCAAGAGTTTTTCCGACTTAAACTCTTTGAGTTTTTTTACTGCATTTTTGGTTTCCTGAGTCATAATTTTATTTCAAAAGTTTTCCTTGAAGTTAAGTGAGCAAAAATTTTATCCATCTGAGGACAAAGCAACTCAGGTATCAGTTTTCAGCAACGACCATCCACCAAGGGCGATCACGCTTTTAAGCTTAATCGCAAGCCATTTTTATTTTGGCTTCTAGTTCGGCTTTGTCTTGGATAGGTTGAGTAAGAAAGATAGTATTGAAAAAAACATTGCCTGGATCATTCCAGGCGATCGCTAATTTATCCGCTTCGACAATTCCTCCTTGGGGACAGGCACTAGCAAAGTAATTCCAAGCATTAATAAATTGTTGATTCGAGCAAAAAGTCTCTGGTTTTAACATGATTCAAAACTCTTAAATGGACTCTACGGGAAACGAATCACCCGACAGAGGATCTTATACATTCGCCAGATCGCCATCCGATACATCGTAATTCTCTAGGTCAGATGAAGCACTACCCAAGATATCTTCTTCAAAACTCAACCGCAGCACTTCTCCTTGTCCGGCGATAAAACCTTTGTTGGAAATATAAATGTCGCCATCAGAACCGATTTCTAACCCTGTTGGATTAATTAACTCATCATCTGCGATCGTGGTGCGAGTTTTTCCATCGGGAGATACATAGATAAGTGCGCCTGCGTCACTTCCGTTCAAAATACCATCGGCATCATATTCCAAGACATATAAACCGCCAGAGCGATCAAATGCAAGATCGCTGATATTAGTAAAACCGTCTGCATAAACTTCTGGTTGACCTTCGGCATTAATTCGATAAACTTGTGCTGCTTCTGCTTGAAAAGGAGCCCCAGTCAACTCGCCGACATAGAGAGAGCCATCAGGGCTGACGGCGACTGAAGTAGGGACAGACTGTCGCATCACTTCTTGACCTGTAAGCGGATCGGTCGTAGTACGAGACGGAAAAACGGTTTCTAAATTCACTTCTCCGCCAAAAGCTTGCTGACTGAGCAGAGCGTTAGCACCTGCATCCACGACATAGGCTGTATTGTCTTCAATGAGCAAGTCATAGAGGTTTGTAACCACATCTTGCCCATCGGGGTTGTTATTTTTGCTCGTAAGCCCCAAAATCGCTTAATCTTGTCCAAGAACCCCCATTTTCAAAACTATCGATCGCGATTAACTGGCTAAAATCAGAAACTTGTAAAAGACTGTCTCGATATTTCTGCTTCAAATATTTGAATGCGACTTGAATTTACTCCAAAAAGTATTTGCGATCAAACCCGCTTAAACGGGTTCCATGTACAAACGCGCCCACTCAATCCGATCCGCTTGTATGCCAACAATAGTCACCCCGCGTACACCAAACTGCGAACCATCACGATGAGTACCAAACCAGTACCACTCAGCCCAACCCGTGTCACCCTCAACTACCGAGCGGAGCAACTTCGAGTGAAAGTTTGGAATGTCGTGGAATCGGGTAGACCAATTCTTACGGACATCTTCAACCTCCTGGACACCCCATTCAAAATGGAGTGGATGATTGCCCTGAAAGTTTGGTGCAAAACAAGCTAAAAATGCTTCTAAGTCATGGGCATTCTGTGCTTGTTGCAGTCGTTCTATGACGTTGCTATGATTGAATTTCATGATTTCTTCTTTCTTTAAATATGACGAGCGAGTAAGCCGTCGAGGAATTAATTCCCCGTCTCAAAGATCGAGTTCATTAAAATGGACTGAAATCTTTACACAGTCATCTAAAGATGACTTTATACATGAGGTAGTAATTTCAATCGCTGACTATCTATCTCAAGGGTAATGAGTTCTAATGCTTAATTTCTTTCAGATTCTTATAACGATTTGTCAAATTCTTATGATG
>JBDKJC010000053.1:0-10431 GCA_039796815.1 Cyanobacteriota bacterium
GCCCTACAGTACGCTCTAGCTGTGCTAAGGTGCTGGCACAAATCAGCGTTAATCATCCAGATGTACCAATGCCCGAAGAAGGTATCCAAGGATTAAAGCAAGCGTTAAACGATCCTAATCCTGTAGTTAACATACCTGCGGTGATGACGTTGGGCGAAATCGGCTCACCAGTATTTGACCTTTTAGTAGAGACTTTAAACACCACTAACAACATCGTGGTTCAAATGTCAATTATTAATGCTCTAGGCTCAATGGGAGATGAAAGAGGAGTAGAAGTTTTAAAACATTTAAGTGAAAATAAATCTGTCGATCCTTATCTCCAAGAATCTGCAACTAGCGCTCTATCTCGCTTAGAGATGGTGATTAAATATAAGAGCTAATTAATCACCAGTGGTTTAAAATTTTTTAGAATTCTGGGCAAGCTAAGAGTATGTTTAAACAACTGCTCTCGGTATTGCTTGAATCTCGCTGCGAATTTTGTCAGCGCACTACCTCAAATGTCTTATGTGAATATTGTTGGCAAAAACTCTCTAGTCATCAATTATCTAAAAGCGATCGCTTTGAACTCTATCAGACTCAAGCTGTATTTGCTTGGGGTAGGTATGACGGACAGTTAAAAAGAGCGATCGCCCTAATGAAGTACGATCGTAAACCAGATATTGCTGGGGTGTTAGGAACTCTTTTAGGACAAGCTTGGCTAGATAAACTAATTAAACTGCCTCCGAAAGTAACTGTCGTACCAATTCCCCTACACCGTAAAAAGCAGCGGGAGCGTGGTTTTAATCAGGCAGAAGTGATGGCGCGAAGTTTTTGTCAAATGACGGGATATCAATTAAATACTCAAGCTCTAGTTCGAGTCAAGGAAACCGAAGCGATGTTTAATCTCGATACCTTAGCAGCGAGAGCTAAAAATTTACAGGGTGCATTACAAATAGGTGCAAAACTACCCAAATATCCTGTTTTACTACTGGATGATATTTACACCACAGGGACGACGGTTAAAGCAGCAATCAAAATACTGCAACAGCAAAAGATTGAGGTTATCGGTGTGGCAGTAGCAGCAAAAGCAGGGAATAGATATAGCGCTACGCGCTAGGGAAAGGGGAAAGGGGAAAAGTTTACTCTCTCAAGGTTTTAACTTTTACAAATGTCCTAATCTTAATCCGTAACGCCATAGTTAATCAAAGTTAATTAAAGTTAATTAAATAAACTTGCTAGTTGAGATCGAAATTGAAAGTTTATCACCCCATAAGCTCGTTTTTAACAGGTTTTTGAACCATAGTCATAATATTTGCCCCAAATAATCGTCAACATTACGTAATTTTACTGATGAAATAAATTATCCAAGAATCTAAATTTAAAAATATATCATAAAGAGCTTAATTAAGCTGGTTAAATAGCTCTAGCTGCCCATTAATAATTAGCGTTAAGTATTGTAAGTATTTTCAAATCTCCAACTTGATTTGTCTATTTTTTGTTGAAAATATTAAATCAAGAAAATTGAAGAAAATAGCAATAAATATTTTATATATATACTTATAAATGGGCAATTATTTAGAGAATTTTTCAAAATCAAAACATACTTTTTAATTTTTGTCTTGGTCTTCTATAGACCCAAGCGAAATAAAAACCCAATGAAAATTTTTCAATGAAAACTTTTTGTCCTGTTTGCTCTGACATTTTACTTCGTCATCTTTGTCAAAGTAAAATTCTGTGGTTTTGTCTTAGATGTCATCAAGAAATGCCAAATGTTGATTCAATCGAGTTTAATGCTATCCAAAAAAAGTCTAGTGGTACACTTTTTGCGTGTTTTGAGAATAACAAAGAACCAAGAATATTGAATGAATAATTTATCAAAAAGCTGATAGCTAGGGCGAAGCCCTTTGATTAAACAATAAAAGTATTAGTCTCTGGAGGAACATCTTGCCAGCGTCCTTCCCCTACTGCCCTAATAGCTTCCTTGAGACTCAAATCTCCTGTATAAATTGCTCGACCAACAATGACTCCCGTAACCCCGATCGCTTCTAGGCTTAGAAGACTTAGTAAATCAGTTAGAGAGCTAACGCCACCAGAGGCAATTACAGGAATCTCAATTGCTTGGGCTAATTCTCTGAGTGCATCCATATTAGGTCCCGATAAAGTACCATCACGATGAATATCAGTATAAATAATTGCTGATACCCCCTGTTGAGCCATCCGTTGTGCTAAATCTGTAGCTGCGACTTCTGAAGTTTCTAGCCATCCTCTAGTAGCTACCATGCCGTTACGGGCATCAATACCGACCACAATCTGATTGGGAAACTCCTGACACAGTTGGGTGACCAACTCTGGTTTTTCGACGGCGACAGTACCCAAAATAGCCCGTTGTACCCCTGTTTCCAGTAATCTAGCTACTCCCTCGCGATCGCGTAAGCCACCGCCAACCTGGACGGGAATATTAATCGCTGTGGCGATCGCTTCAATTACCGATAAATTAACCGATTTACCAGCTTTTGCGCCGTCTAGATCGACTACATGAAGAAGAGTTGCCCCCTCTGCTGCCCATTGAAGAGCAACTTCTACAGGATTATCGTTGAAAACTGAAGCCTGATTATAATCGCCTTGATAAAGACGAACACATTTACCGTCTAGTAAATCTATTGCGGGGATGACTTGCATGATTACTGGTTACTGGTTACTGGTTACTGATTACTGATTACTGTGATTAAACATGGGAATACATTTGCTCTGCCCACAGCTGCACTGATTCAGAGAATAAGGAATGATAGTTTTGTAGCTCAATATTATTCATTCCCAAGCGTCGGGCTTTATCAAATAGGTTGAGTAGCGATCGCGTTGCTACTTCGGCTGCTTGAGGAGTTTCAGGAGTGGCTTTTAATAAGGCTTCTAGTTCTTTTTTGATGGGAATGAGAGACTGGCGATCGCCAGTGACAGAAAAGGGGCGAGTTGGGGTTTCTTCTTCTTCTAATAGTTGCCCTTCAGGAGGAACATAAGTGTGAGTCTTGGCATCGTAAGCTAAAACTTCCCCTGTCTCGATGTTGTAAACCCAGGCGTAGATCTTCAGTTTACCTTGGTGTAGTCTGGTTCTAACGATGGGATAGGTTTTGAGATTATCGATTTGAATTAAGACGTTTTCTGCTACTAGCATATCCATCAAATCTTCATCGTTATAGTGAGCATAGTTTTCCAGCACTAGACGACGAGTTGCTTCGGCATGTTTGAGCCAATCGTAAACTAAAGGCATATCTTTTTGCAGTTTGTTGAGCTTTAATAAGCCTTTCATCGCCCCACAGTTTGAATGTCCGCAGACCACTACCTGCTCGATACCTAAAGCATTGATGGCATACTCAATTGTGCCACCTTCCCCGCCATTGGCAGCACCATAGGGAGGAATAATATTGCCTGCGTTGCGAATGACAAATAATTCTCCTACATCGGTATCAGTGATTAAGTTAGGATCGACTCTAGAATCTGAGCAAGCAACAAATAGCACTCTCGGCTTTTGACCATGGGCAAGTTGCTCTAGTAGCTCTTGGTGGCTACTGACATATGTTTGCCTAAATTTATCTAGACCCCGAATTAACTTCTTCACTCTTTACCTATCTGTCAAAAAATTTAAAACTTCAATTTCTATTATCTAACTAAAAGCTCAAAAAATTTAATCTAATAAAAAAATAATTTGCGCTGCTTACTATATATTGCAAGGGCGAACAGCTGTTCACCCCTACAAAAACCGCTGTTTTAAACTGTTTTAAACAGTTGCTAGTAATCCACTATGTCTTAATAGAGCTTCAGTTTGGGGTTGTCTACCACGGAATGATTCAAATACTTCCATCGGGTGTAAGCTGCCACCTAAAGAAAGCACTGTATCTTTAAAGCGTTTACCGACAGATTTAATTGCTATTTCATCTTCTAAACCAGCTTCTTCAAAAGCAGCAAAAGCATCGGCGCTTAAAACTTCCGCCCACTTGTAGCTATAGTAGCCTGCGGCATAGCCCCCAGCGAAAATATGTCCAAAAGAACAGAGGAAATTGTCTTCAGGAATAGGTTGCAAGACGCTAGTAGTTTTTGCCAGGCGATCGCGTACATCATTAGGAGTTTCTGCCCCGCCTGGTTCATAATTAGAATGAAGTTCCATGTCTAACATACCAAAATGCAGTTGACGCAGCATTCCTGACCCACTCATATAGTTTTTCGCTGCCACTAGCTTTTGATAATACTCTTCAGGCAAAGTTTCTCCAGTTTGATAGTGTTTTGCCATACCAAAAAGAGTCGGGCGATCGTAACACCAGTTTTCCATAAACTGACTGGGTAACTCTACTGCATCCCATTCCACATTGTTAATTCCCGATGCACCTATATAGTCGATGGTAGTCAACATATGCTGTAAACCATGACCAAATTCATGGAAGAGGGTAGTTACCTCGCCAAAGGTCATCAAGCTAGGTTTATCGTCTACAGGAGGAGTTTGGTTACAGGTGAGATAAGCCACAGGTAAACGAGTTTCTGTTTTACCTTCCACAGTCATTTTTGCTCGACCAACACAGTCATTCATCCACGCACCACCACGTTTTTCGGCGGGACGAGAATAAGGATCGAGATAAAAGAAAGCGATCGCTCCATTTTCATCAGCTATCTTAAAGTAGCGGACATCTTCGTGCCATACAGGTGCTTCTCCATCCGCAGCCGTAATCGTTACGCCAAAGATGCGGTTAGCTAGACCGAATAAACCATCCAAAACTTTAGGTAAAGAGAAGTAAGGACGCAACTCTTCCTCATTAAAGTCAAATTTAGCCTCACGTTGCTTTTCTGCCCAATAACTGACATCCCAATGCTTAATATCTTCTTGTGCTGCAAAGGTTTTTAGTTCTTCAAACTCTTTAATTGCTGCATCATAACTAGCACCCCGCAGATCATCCTGTAGCTTTTGCACTGCTGCAACATCTGTCGCCATCTTTTTCGCCAAACTCAATTCGGCAAAATTAGCAAAACCGAGTATATTTGCTTTTTCTTTTCTTAATTCTAAAATGCGATCGATATTGCCACGATTATCCAATTCACCACTAGCAGCACGAGAAACAAATGCTTTGTATAACTTTTCCCGCAATTCCCGATTAGTAGCGTATTTCATGTAGGGAACATAGCTTGGATAATCTAAAGTTACTACCCAAGGACCATTTTCAGGAGTTGCATCTTCATCGCCTTCAGCTTTAGCAGTCTGTGCCATCAAGCCTAAAGCACTGGGAGGTAAACCTTCTATGTCTTTCTTATCAGTCAGCTTCAGTTTAAATGCCTTAGTCGCATCCAAAACATTATTAGAAAATTTAGTAGACAATTCCGCTAACTCTAATTGAATTTGATTAAACCTATCTTTGGCTTCACCTTCTAAAGCAACCCCAGACAGTTCAAAATCTTTGATCGAAGACTCAACAATGCGCTGTTGTGCTGGTTCTAATTTATCCCACTCTGCACCATCTTTAATTCCTTTAAATGCTTCGTACAAAGGCTTACTTTGAGCCAGCTTGGTATAAAACTTAATTACCTCTGGCTGCATCTTCTCATAAGCTTCGCGCAATTCAGGACTATTCTTGACTCCCATCAAGTGTCCCACAATTCCCCAACTCCAGCCCAAACGTTCTTCTAACTCTGTCAAAGGTTCAACTAAACCAGACCATGTAGGAGTAACGTTTTCTTCTAGTTTGCCAATTGCTACTGATAGTTCTTCTAGCAGTTGCGTCATCGCTGGAACAATATGTTCGGCTTTGATTTCGTTAAAGGGTGGTAATCCTTTGCCAATCAATAAGGGATTTTTGGTAATAGTTGCGTCTGTCATGTAAATAAATAATTGCAAATCAATAGTTATATTTATTTACCCTAACGTTTTATCAGTCAGTGTTGCAGCAAGATGCAGGTTGGGATTACCGAAAACAGCTAATTATAAATAAATTTTGCAAAAACCTAACACATGATAAACATGACTTCCAAGTATAAGAGATACAATGGTATGTGAGGAAGGTGGATAAGATAGATTTTATGGATATTATCGAACTGTCAAAATATATAGTAAACAAATTTTCTGAACAAAGTCCAAATGGCATTACCCCAATGAAGCTACAAAAACTTCTGTTTTATGTCAAGGTTTGGAGTTTAGTTGCAGGAAATGAACTTGTGATTGCTGATTTTGAACATTGGAATTATGGTCCAGTTAATAGGGAGGTTTATGATTATTACAAAAAGTATAGTAGTAAGTCGATTGAACTTAAAGAATCAAGCAATTTAAATTTAGATGAATCTCAAGAAGAGTTAATTAACTTTATTGTTGAAAACTATATAGCATTTGATGCTTTTGCTTTATCTGCAATGACTCATACAGAAGAACCATGGAAGCAAACAAGTCAAAACGAAATTATTTCAAACGAGTTAATTAATTCCTATTATAGTGAACAAAGATTCGCTAAAAATTTTAATTCTGGTTTAGATTTATCGAATAAACCTTTTTATCCCTTACAAGATTATTCTTTTGAGATAGATATGTCGAGAGAAGATGCCGAAGAAATTGCTAAATATACTTCATACGAAAACTATAAAGAAATATTGGATGGAGTCGAACAAGATTTTAATCAACATTGGTCTAATCTTGTGTTGAATTAGTTTTTATGGTTAAGTTTAATTGAAAAACAGCTATCAACGCGATCAAAATGAAGAGATTAATAACTTAAGAAATTTAATTAAAAACTATGGCTGTAATGAAAATCTAGATGCAGAAGAAGCTATCAAAAAACTTTATGCTCGCTATGATCAATTAGAAAAACAACGTAATACAATTTGGCAAGAAAAACGACAAGATGCACAAGATTATCTTCAACTTTGTAGAAAAATTCACTTGTTTTTGTATACAGATATTGTACATAATGCAGGAAAGTTTAGAGCAATAGAAGCTTCTAATAATGGGAATGTTTATTTTGGCGGAATAAGTTATAAAACAATGAGAGATAAGTTTACAGGTACTAAACCAAAACTTATTGAATTGGAATTACAGGAAGCTTTTTCTATTTTGTTGAATAACCAATATCAACCAAATGAAAGTTCTATTCGTTTCTACGCCGAATTCGTAGCTATTCATCCTTTTTATGATGCTAACGGACGTATCGGCAGGTACATCACAGATACTTTCTTACAATCTCTTAATTTCTATGTTGATTGGAAATCATTAAATCAGAGACATGGAAAATTTCTAAGAAAGCTTAATTTTTGTCACAGTGTGAGAGAAAAACAAAAAGTATTTCAATCTTGTATAAATCCTAATGAAGACTGTTCAACAGAAAATGCTCGTTGGAAAAGTATAAGGGAAAAGTATATTAGATATTTGTGCGATTTTTGGAATCAGTTTGTGAAACCCATAGATGAATTAGAAGCAAACGAGTAGAAACAGCATTTTGCTAGCTTGATGATGGTTGTTTTTACTAGCATCCAGATGTTTAGTCAACAGTCTATATATCGCTTGCTCTGTAGATTGAGTAGAGGAACAAAATCCAGCAAAAATTACTAAACGCGATCGCCGAATTAAAAATAACCGACGAACTACCCTAATTGCGATCGCATTACTAATCTCTTAACAAAGATTCAAAGCCAGCTTGTTTAAAATGTTTATCATAAGCTAGTGCTTCATAAATACCCATATCTTCCATAATTTTGAAAGATACGCAGTCTGTTAAACTCCAATTTTTATCCAAACGGTTTTTATATAATTCCAATCCTTGCTGAAATTGATTGCTAGTTTGAGCAACGACGGTTGTATTAGGGTCATCATTAATAATGTCAATTAATTTAGTCGCGACTTGACGCAAGTAGTCACCACGTTTAGAAAAATCATTGAGAACTTCGGTTAAAACCATTTCGCTAGTTACAATATGTACTGGATTGAGAGATTTTGATAATTCTATGGCTTTGTCGTGTAATTCATCATGGGGATTAAGAAGCGCAACCCAATAGCCTGTATCTGCAAAAACTACTCTCACTCACTATCCTCTTTTACAGTTTCAGTTTGATATTTATCAAAGTTTTTAGCTAGATCCCTTGGCACTTTTGCCCATTCTGAATCTGGTATTTGTGCGCTAATTTCTGCTGCGATTTCCCAGATAGGGCGAGCTTTTAGATCGAATTTGAACGAGAGAGTTGGCAAGGTTTCACTACCATGACCAATTGAATTGTTGAAATTATTGTCCATTTGCTTATCCCTATTTATTTCTATTGTATCTTGGCTGCTTTTACTAAATTAAATATGTTTCTCTCAATAGAGAGAGTGCTTACTCTGTAGATTAAGTAGAGTCCGCGAAACTCAACAAAAATTACTAAAAGCGATCGATCGCACAATCAAAAATAACCGACTAACCACCATAATTGCGATTACGCTTCAAGCGCTTGCACTCGAATGGGTGTACCCTACGGAGCGCCTTTTTTCAAGATTGAGTGCGATCGCTCTGGGGTCTACTCCTATTAACCATTTTTCTTAAGCTTTCATTAGAGTCAAAGGCGATTAAAAAAGCTATTAAGTTTCCTGTTCTAATTCTGATATTGCAGTTTCTATCATTGGCAATATGTCTGGTAAATCCTTGCTTACCACTTGCCACACTATCTCTAAATCTACCTCAAAATACGCATGAGATAGACGATTTCTCATTCCTACCATCCTTCGCCAAGGTATTTCTGGATACTGATTTTGCTTTGACTCAGAAATATGATTAGCTGCCTCACCAATAATTTCAATTAACCTTACCAACGCTAAAGATAGCATTCGCTCTGTTTCTAGATCAGTCCGACTACGATCTTTGATAAAGCTTTGAATCTCAACTATGGCTTCTTTGATATGTTTCAGCCGAGTTAAATCATCAATCTTTGGCATAGATTACTACTGCTTCGACTAACACTCGTTCTCGAAAAAAACGACTTAATTCGGCTGGCGTTCTTAAATCTACTTCTCGTTCCAGCATTTGTGATAATTCATCCTGTAAATCGATGATTGATAAGCCTGGAGTTTTTCCCTTAGCAAATTCTACTAATAGATCCACATCGCTGTGTGACGTAAAATCATTTGTTAGTACTGAGCCAAACAGCGATAGTTTCTCGATATTATGATTTTCACAAAAGTCTTTTAGCCTTTTAAAAGGTATTTGAATTGGCAATGCTAAAGGCTTTCTCATCTTGTATTACTTTTGCCATTTATTTGGCATTTATATGGCCGACGAATCTTAATGCTACCAAATTCGATTTTATTATTCGGGTAGCAAATTCTTACTAATAGATGTAGGAGAGTCTTCTTGGTCTTCTTGCCAAAAGACAATCGTGTCGTCTAGAGGTTTAAGGGTAGTTTGAGGATAGTAAAAAGCTAAGATTTTTTCGGCCGACCAACCTAGTTTGGCTAGGTTATAAGAACCATACTGGCTTAAACCAACGCCATGACCAAATCCACCACCGATAAAGCTGTAGCCGTTAAGTTGTTTACTCTTATTGTAAATTGGTTCTAAGTAGAAAAAAGTACTGCGAGGTGGTTCTAAGGCGCTACGAATTTCGTTTTTGTGTAGCTGTAGTTTACCAAGATCGGTTTGAATATTAAGTGCTAAGATTCTACCTGAGCGCGATCGCCTTTGAATCTGCATTGACTCGATTGTCTTAAATTCTGCCAAGGGATGGTGTGTTTTACGCAGATATTTACGCAAATCTTGGCTCAAGTCAGCAATACTACGGGTTTTATGCCAGCGAAATACTTCACTTACCTCTGTTTCATTAAATCCCTTAGTTAAACTAATAAAATGGCGAAAGGTTTGTTCATTATCTAGAGGGTATTTCAGCAGATCCCAAACTGCTTTGGGGGCATCAATTACAGGCTGGAGATAAGGGCGTTCAGTGCCGTTCCAGGTATCCTCAAAGCTGGCGGTAACACCACCAGTAGTAGAAGAATAGAGGGCATCGATTAACTCATTATCGTAGGTGAGAACTAAGCCTGCGGTTTTGGCGATCGCGCGATCGCTGATTGGGTTAGCATCTTTTAAACCGTAATATACCTGGCAATGAACTGTAGCGCACAATTGATAGTCATCTACCTCGAAGCGTCTCAAGTTTCTTAAAGCATAAGTACGCGCAATAATACTTTGAGCTGCTACCGCTTGAGCAGGAGCATTAGCGCCAATTTCGTGAGGCACAACTCCCCGTAGGTAAGTTTCTAAAGGAACTTGGTTAACTAGGGTAAATTCGCCGTGAGCATTTGGCTGAAGCCTCAAACTGCCCCCATATATTTTGGCTTCTTGGGGTTGCTCAGTGGTGTTAACCTTGACTAAGTTTTTGCCACTGGTAATTTCCACTTCATCCTGATTATATTTTTTTCCTTCAATTTCCAAGACAATATCGGGTTCTTGAACGAGAATTTGCGTATCT
>JBDKJC010000054.1:0-10364 GCA_039796815.1 Cyanobacteriota bacterium
AAAGGATTATAGTTTTTGCTGATAATAATATAATTTACGGCTTCGTTTGCTTGAGGCAGCTTATTGATCGATAAATTTTTGGGTAGTTGTTGCTCATAAGCAGTATCCTTTTTGATACATATAATTTCATACGCATCTGACTGGGATAAAAAAGTACTTCTGTCTGATTCAGAAAAATTGCTTTCAATTAGATTGAATATTTCTTGACTTAGCTGATGATAATTCATAAAATCTTGCTCCTAAACAATTTTTCTCTTATTCAAGTAATTTGTTTTAAATCATAGTCAAATTGAGTAATAATTTGTTGATAATTTGAACTATCTATTGTATTAGTCAAAAATTCTCCAGAAGATACTCCCAAACAATCAATAACATAAACAATCAAATTATTTTCATCGAAATTTTTTTTTACTTTGGACTCTGGTTGATTGGGATTTTCGATAATTACTATGAAAGTATAATTTTGAGTTAAATTGCTCAAAAAAGAATTGAACCTTATCGCATCTTCTAGTTCAAAGTTTACTTTTTTAAAATTAGAATTAAATTCTAAGAAGTGCCGATGATATTTTTCAGGCTCTTGGTACACGGTATGAATAAATAATTTATTCTCACTAGAGTCAAGTAGTTCTTTGAATCTAGTTATACAACGTTGATAGTAATGGTAATCATCCCGATTGTCTTTAGGATTGTGATGATTAAACAATCTCTTGTGATAATAACTGTGTCCAGCTTGCTTTGGTTTCTTGGAATTAATTAATTCTGGATTTAAAAAAGATTTAAAGTCATCTTCAATAGTATGCTGAATCATATTTAAGTTGCTAAAAATCCAGTCATATGGAAGAGAAAAAAGTTTTAATCCTAATTTTTTTAAGTATAAAGAAGTGTTGCAGGCACATCCTAAACTAACTACGTGATTGTAACACTGTTTGGTATTAATTTTGGTTATTACATTATTTGTCATGAGTTATCTACTCAATTTTCTATCAGTGTTGACTGTAAAATATTTCTGATTTTTTCAATAAATAATTCACTTAAAATCAGCAAATAAAATCTAAAATAGCTTATCTTACTGTTTATATATTTGACAAATTATATCTGTATCTACAAAATTAAATCCCCAGAAGCTACGCAAGGAAGTTCTGATTCTATTGGGCTTTTTGGATATTTTGACATCTGTAATTGGAGTCGTTGTTAATAAAGGTGCAAGAATTGTACGCCAAAAATCTGCTGAAAAAATTACATCGTCAACAGTAAAAAAAGAACCTAGTTGAAATTCCCCTTCATTAAAGTCTTCAGTAAACCGAAAAGGATATTTAGCAAGATGATAACCTTCTTTGCCTAAATATCTAGCTTCAATTGAGGTACTCGAACTAATACTATATACTGCTTCAATATTTTCGTGAGACATTAAATAGTAAAAATTATCCGTAACTGTTATGCAGTTATTGAATAGGCGAGAAATTGAAATAGCTTCAAAGGGATCGGCACTGTAGGGATGAGATTTAATAATTAAAGTATCGTATGAATTAGAAATTTCACTAAATTTATCTAAGAAATTACTAACCTTGTGAAACTTTCCCCGATCGATTAAAACTTTATCATCTGTTGTTTGTCCAGCAAAAAGAGCTGCTTTACCAGTAATATTTAATCGTTTTAAACGATTCATCGAGGCCAAAACAATTCCAGCTTGAATCAAAATAGATTCTTCAGGAATCAAATAATTTTGTAATAGCTGAGAAATCTCACGATTATTACTTCTAATACCAAAAACAAGGTCATCTAGAAAGCGTACAGGATGAATAATAATATCTACAAAAGGAATATTTAAACTATCTAGAGCAGATTTTAATAGTTCTGGCAACTCAAAGGCAATGACAATCGAATTTTTAAAGTTCAACCAAACTTGTTGCAAAAATTCTTCACTAAAATTATTGTGATAAAAAAGTTTTGGCCATCCTTCCATTGATATATCTTCATCAATCATGCGATATCCAGAACTAACTAAAGATATATCTTGCTTAGAAAATAATGCTGTTTCTACTGATAAGGAAGTAGCTAGCTGTAAGGGATTTTTGAGAGCGTGATATAGCCATTGAATATTGCCATCTTGAGTAGGTCTTTGATGATAACTAACTCGAAAAATGTCTCCTGTAAATTTTATTTGCTTGTAGTTAGTCTGCATAAACTCAAATCATTGCGCCTAGAGAAAGAACAAAAAGAAATAATGATAATTACCGTACAAAATTAGCAGTAACTAATCAAATTGATTAGCGGTTGATAGCAGCTTTCAGGGGAAAACTGTTGCTCAATAGTATTTTGACCCTGTTGAATTAATTCTGTTGCTAGATTTGGCTGCTTAACTAATTTAATTAGGCTTTCAATAAATTCCAGACGATTATGAGCGACTAGAATGCCATTTTCATTTTGATTATCTATGCCAACACTGCCTTCTTTTGACGAAATGAGAGGCTTACCATAAGCTAGTGCTTCTAAGGTTTTGATTTTTAGTCCTCCCCCCACAAAAACTGGATTAACCATGCAGTCTACTAAAGAATAAACTTCAGCTTGAGTTAGGTTGTCTGACATATTTTTGATCGATTCATCAGTATCACAAAGGTGCTGAAATCTATCGCCAACCTTGCCAAAAATGTAGAGGTTAAGATTTAGTTGCTTAACTATGGGCCAAACCTGTTTGATAAACCAATCTAAACCGCTATAATTGGCTTCGTTATCGGCACCAATAAAGCCAATATTTCTAATCTGATTAAATTTTTGATATTGACTATCGTAAGTTACCGAATGAGGACAGAGTAGCAATACCTTGTTCGGCAACATTTTGCGTAAAATTTCATACTCGTTCTTTTGAATTGCTAGGATTGCATCAAAATGATTTAAGATAGACTGCTCTTCTTGATAAGAAACCGACATCGAAATTGCCTTGAGCATATTATGCTGATAAAAACGATACTCTCGAAAACACATAACATCGTGAGTGTCAATTAATTTCAAGCAATTACTTGGTATAGCATCCTGTAAATAAGCCAGATATATATACTCAATTAGCACTATATTTGGTTGAACAATAGCAAGATACTGTGCAAATGTCGTATAAAAAGCATCATGTCTTCTTTTTTTCAATCCTGAAATATTAGCAAAAGAAGATAATTTTGGTAAGCCAGCTTCTTCTGGTTTGAGATGTTGGTCAAAGTCTTTATAGCTAACCACCATATTTTCAAACCCAGCTTCTTTGATCTGAATTTTTCTTTGTAAACCAATAGTACCAAAGAAAAATATTTTTAAAGCACAATAATTCTTTAAGGCTTTAGCTATTGCTAGAATACGCTGATGACTACCCATTTTACCTTCCCAAAAAGGAGCGTCTGTTGCTAGCACAACTTTTTTTTGCTCGACAATACTTTCTAAGTTCATCTTCCTAGTTGCTGGCTGGATGATCGGGAATCAAACTAACTCTTTCAACCAATAATCCAATCGATCTACAGTCAGTTTTTTGGGGAACTACGGTTTCATCTATAATTAAATCAATAGCCAGAAAAGATTGCAGTTTTTCTTGAGGAATAGTAATTTCTCCTCGAACAACTACAGGGAAAAAACTATTTTTTCTTTGGATTAAAGATGTCTCTAAGCTCCGATCATTGAGATTAATTTTTAAGGTTTGTAATAGATCGAGCTTTGCTTCTGCTCGAATAACTATTTCCAACTTATATTTTCCTGCTACTGGGTAAGGTAGAACTATTGAAGAGACTGTTCCAGGTCCACTCCAGCGTCCATGTTCTTCAGCATCGTACCAACCTGAACCCACAATGCGGTCTTTCAGTTCACATTTAATCAACATTGGTTTATTTAAACCAATAATTTTTTCCAGTTCAGCAGAATGTTGAGCCTGTGGATCTACCCTATCTTCTGAAGGGTTAAGTACCTTGGTTTTTAAGTAGTGAATATCAGTTTTAATTTCTGCTAAACATTGTACTAAGGCATCAACATCCATTTCTTTCTTTCCCTCATTAATATGGCATAACAACTGATTAAGTAAGATTGAATATCGCTCTACAATAGCGGAATCAGTTAATTTACGTCTTAATTCGCTAATAGTTAGATCTACACAATGTTCAATATCTTTGGGAGTTTGTCTAGATTGAGAAGTCTTAAATAGCTGCCGTTTATCCTCTACAGTATAAGTGTGTTTTTGTGTTTGATTGAAAGTATAATTGCTTTGTTCAATGTTTTGTTCTAAGTTTTGTTCTAACTGTTGGTTAATAATTTTAAACTGAGGATAACGCTCGATCGCCGCTTTTTTTACCTCGATCGCCTGGTCATAAAGTTCTGATTGAATTAAAAGATCGATCAACTTGGCGTATACCCATTCTGGCTGTTCTGAATCCAAAATAATCGACTTTTGATAAGAAGCGATCGCTTTGTCTAAATGATTTGTTTTGTGAAAAAATATGCCAGATGCTCGCGAAATTTCGGAGGAATTAGCATATATTTTATTAGCTTTAATAATTAAACTTTGGGCAGTAGCGTAATTTCTAATTTGGGCTGCTACTGTAATAGCATTAGCGTAAATCCACTCTGACTGTAATTCATTTAGCTCTATAGACTGCAAATAAAGATTAAGTGCATCTTCTAGCTCATTCTGCTTGTGTTTGTTAACAGCTTGAGTATGCAATTGTTCAATCTGATTCTCAATATTTTGGTTTTGTGTTTTAGTAGTCATCAAAATAGATTAGGGTACACAAGGTAAATCAATAGTGGATTTTTACGAAAACTACTTTGTCCATATTTTAACTTGAAGTTTAGCTAAAATATACGTTTTTAGTTATTAATAAAAAAAGCTAGTTTTTGGCTTTTGCGATCGATACTTTGACTTTATTGTCTCGAACAAATACATTTTCTCTGCCATTTAATTTCTCCATAAAAATAACATTATCTATCTAGAACTAACATTAGTGTAATTACGGATTGATCGATGTTTTTAACTAAGTAGAACTGCTAATTGTTACGGTTTACTCATGAAAATAACTACTAAAATATAGCTAATAGTTTTTACGGATAAACTAACCTACAAAAGCTAGTTTATCCAAGAGTTTCTTTTATGTCGAAGAAAATTTTAATATTTGACGCAACTTCTCCTTAATTAGCTTAGGAGTATAAGCAGCGATCGCCTGATGAGAATTACTCGAGATTAAGTTCCAAAGGTGTTTGTCCGTATAAAGACGTAAAATTTGTTGAGCAAAGTTGAGGGAATTAGTAGCTTCTAAAACATCTTGTTCGGGAACGAGATTCATTCCTTCTGTGCCAATTGGCGTAGAAACTACAGGCAAGCTATATTCCAAACTCTGACCGATTTTACCTTTCATTCCCGCACCATATCTCAAGGGAGAGACAGATAGCTTGTGGCTTAAAAAGTAGGGGCTAACATCATCAATATATCCCGTGACGGTAATGCGATCGCTCTCTAAAGCCAAGACTTCAGCACTGGGGTTATTCCCAAGTAGTGTAACTTTTATCTCAGGTTGAATTTGCCATACCAGAGGCATAATTTCCTGACAGAGCCACTGCACCGCATCTATATTGGGCAAATGATTGTAGCTACCGATAAATAAAATTCCCTCACGACGTTCAAAGTCTACAAGATCGCCATTATAGGCATGATGAATGTTAGGGATCGTGGCGACTTGTTCTACTCCTTGAGTTTCTAAGATCTTTTGTTCCGTTGCCGTAACCGTAATGGTTAGATCTGCTAGATGTGCCATTTTTAATTCTTGCACCTGCACTTCCTGCCATTGTTTTTCAGGGCAGTGGCTTGAGTTGATCGCCCAGGCTCTTTGGAGTCTGAGATAATGAAGATCGACCGTATCGTAGATGAGCTTGATTTCTGGTTTCTGGCGGATGAGAGCAGCATATTTTTGATTTAGTTCAGGACGGCAAATCCAGGCTAGGTCGATTAAATTCAGACGGGACTCAATTTGCTCTTCGATCCCCTTGCCATAGCCCGATTCGGTATATAAAACCTCAATTTGTAAATTCTGTAATACAGAGGTGTAAGGTTCTTGCTTAAATCCGTTATCCGCAGCAAAGATGACGTGATAGTTTAAATCCTTGAAGATTTTTAATAGTTCAAATAATCTGCGGGAGCCAGATTCGCGATCGTAGCTGGGCATATAGCTATCAATCACCAAGATAGCCTGACCGCCAAAATGATTCTTCACAGCCATAGAAGCATTAGCTACTCCCAAATTGGGTAGATAATGATCCTGTTTTAAATTAGCTTGCCATTTCTGCTTAAACTTAATCGCATTAACCGCCTGATATTTTTTAGTTCCGCTCGTAATTGAAGTTCCTGAACTAATTCCCTCATAGTGAATTACTTCCGACTTAGGTTGATACATCACCTTCATGCCTAACTGATGACGAATCGCCAAACACAGATCGGTATCTTCATAGTAGGCGGGGGCAAAATTAGTGGCAAAGCCTGACAAGCGCTCAAAAACCTCTTTTCTAACCATCAAACTCGCACC
This sequence comes from Cyanobacteriota bacterium, assembly GCA_039796815.1. GTDB lineage: Bacteria > Cyanobacteriota > Cyanobacteriia > Cyanobacteriales > Xenococcaceae > Waterburya. The sequence continues at coordinate 6,540 of JBDKJC010000054.1, forward strand.
CGAACAATAGTCCACAGGACGCAAATAATTATATTCAGGAGCATGAGGATTTTCCTGTCTGCCATAATTCCAAGCTGAAGCATCTTGCCAGACAATGCCGCCTGCTTCCTGAAGAGTTCCTTGAGGATAAATTAATTTAGAACCTACTGCCCCAACTGTTTCATCGACCGCCAACACTTGAACCAGACTAGCAATACAGTTCGGCTCGATCTGTGTATCGTTGTTGAGAAAATAGAGATATTGACCTTGAGCGACGGCTGCACCCTGATTGCAGGCAGAAATAAAACCTTGATTGGTTGGTTGGTTAATTAAATTAACTGCCGTCAGCAATGATAAAATTTCCTCGGTTCGATCGCTCGAACAATCATTAACCAGGATAATTTCCACAGGAATAGACCGATCCAGGTTAACAGCGATCGCTTTTAGACATCTAAGAGTGTAATCTAACTGATTATATACAGGAATAACGATCGATACTTCTGGAGTATCACTATGAGGCAAAAGTTCTTGTAATTCAGCAGCCAAGGCAACACAATCGATTGGCTCGGGAACAATTGGCGGAATTGACCAATAGAGCGCCGAATTTTCTTGATTTTCTTGATATTGCTGAATTTTAGTTAAAACATCGATATTGTTGGGCTGCACCTGGAGCGCCATTTGATAGGTGACCAAAGCCTGCTCTGACTTACCCGACTCTGCTAAAATATTCCCTAGCTTAAGATATAAATCGACGTTACGATTATCGATCGCCAAAGCTTGATGATAGGTATCAGGATTTTGCGGGTCTTGTTGAATAGCTTGTAAAAAACAATCCAAAGCTTGCTGACGATCTTGCTGACTACGACGATAAAAAGCATCCCCTAGTTTTTGCTGCACTTGAGGTAAATCTGCTTGTAGTTTAACTGCCTGTTGATAATAAGCGATCGCTTCTACCCATTTATCTAACTTGCTATAGGCTTCCGCCAGATTATAATATGACCAGGGAAAATTAGGATTAAGTTTAATTGCCTGGTGATAGGCAGAAATTGCTTCCGACCATCTAGCCAACTGGATTAAAGCATAGCCTAAATTATTGTATGACCAGGAATTTTTAGTCTTAAGAGCGATCGCCCGATGATAAGCCTGAACCGCATTTGACCATTGTTGTTGCTGACTAAAAACCTCTCCTAATTCATGACAGGCTTGAACATGATGGGGGTCGTATTCAACTGTTCTTTGATAGCAGAAAACAGCCTGTGAGCACATTTGTATCCCTTGATAAAGATTACCCAAGGCAAAATATAGTTGCGGATGCTGTTGTCGTTTTAAAGCTGATAAATAGCAGGAAATTGCGGATTTTATCTGACCTAATTGGACTAATAATGCTCCAAAAGCCAGATAAGCCTCGATTAACTCAGGCTGCTGCTCAATTGCTCGACGATAGCAGGTAATAGCTAACTCGTGCTGACCTTGACTAACAAAACTTTTAGCCTGCTCTAATAATTCAGAAGATGGCGGTGAATTGGTAACAACTTGGTTAATAGCGATCTCCTTACCGCTTAAAGCTGCTGAAGAATCTGGCTGAATCGAGCCTACCATGACACTATTACCAAGATTATTAGTCCTGTTGGTCAACTTTAAAATCAGCCGACAGTATTTAGCAGCCTCCGACCATAATTCTAAACTTTCACAAAGCTTGAGAATTTCTTGATAGGTTTCGACTCGCTGGGGTTTGAGTTTTGCTGCTATCAAATATTGTTCTAGAGCAGCTTTTAATTCTCCCTGTTGCTCTAAATTTCGTCCCTGTTCTAAATGATTATCGATCAAATTAGCTTTGGGTAAGATCTTGCTACTTTCCTGAGCCTGTTGTCGTAGTAATAAGGTAGCTTTAGCTAAATGTTTCTTGACCGCAACTAAGTTAGAGTCAATCTTAAGCGCCTGTTGATAATAGTTAATCGCCAGTTGGTACTTTTGTTGATGAACGTAGAGAGTTCCCAAGTTGGCATAAACTTCCACAAAATTAGGCTGAAGCTCGATCGCTTGTCCATAATAGCTAATTGCTTCTTTTATTTGCGCAGTTTGTTGCAGAGCATCCCCCATTAACTTATGAGCTTGGGGCGAGTGTTGATTTAAACTGAGAGCTTGAGCGCAGGCTTGAATAGTCTTTTGCCATTGCTTAGATTGCCAGTATTTTTGTGCTTGTTCTAAACAAGCTTGAGCCTCATCGACTTGGAGCATTTTAAAATGGGTGAAAAAAAAACTAACTTATAGGTGCAACTAATCGCCAAACCTAACATTTAATTAGCTAATTGACCACTTAAATTGATTGCTTTAGCTTTGAAATGCTTGTGTAGGTAATAGATTCTATCCAACTGAAATTCGCTGTCTGAGAAACTTACTGTGCATCTAAAGCGATCGAGATTAAGATATAGCAATCCTAAATGAACTAAGAAATTTCTACTACCTCAACTATTTTATTAAAGCCTAAAAATTTTCAATGAGAGATAACAGAATAGATATATTAAGATTTTTAGGTCTAGCAGGCATAATTTTTGCTCATATTGATACGCCGATAATTTTGGCTGAATTAAGAAGCTTTGATGTGCCTTTAATGGTATTAGTTTCTGGCATGTCTTTTAGTTTAAGCTATCAAGGCAATAAATCATACTTGCTATACATTTGGAAAAGGGTTAAAAGGCTAGTTTTTCCGTTATGGATATTTCTAACTCTCTACTTTTCTATCAAGCTGCCATTTTTTGAAAGATTACCATTTAAAGTAATATTTGAAACTTACGCTCTTGGTGATGGCATCGGCTATGTGTGGATTATCAGAGTATTTCTGCTGGTTGCTATCTTGTCTCCTTTGTTATATTCCTATAATAAGAGCATCAATTCATCTACTAAATATGTTCTGATCCTTAGTGCATTTTTCTGTGGTTATGAAGTATTTCGTTATTTATCCTTACCGTATATTCAAACTGGTTTTGGATATACAGCATCTTTAGTAATTCACTATGCAATAGCTTATTCATTGTTATTTGCTCTTGGTCTAAGAATAACTTCATTAGATAAAAGCCAAATGACAAAACTATCCCTAATCAATTTGTTGCTGTTTATTGTCATTGGCGTTGGTTTATTTTTAGTTAACGATCGCTATATTTCTTTAGAAGAATTAAAGAATCCTCCTTCAATTTATTATTTTTCCTATTCTCTTTTCATGTTCTCAATCTTGTGGATTTATAGTAGAGAGATAGAAAATATTTTAGGAAAATTGAAATTAAAGTCATTGATACTTTTCATCGCCCAAAATTCTTTGTGGATTTATTTTTGGCATATCCCAATTATTAATATTTTTTTGAAATTGCCAGATGTAAATTTTGTCCTAGAATATTTAGTTGTTTTTTCCGTGTCTACTTTTATTACTTATTGTCAAGTATGGATAGTAAACAATGTAATTATCCAGCATATTTCTAACACTAATTTAAGCAGAAATATTAAAGCTTTGCTAACTGGCTAGAGAATAAAGGGCTTCGCCCCAGCTATAAGCTATAAGCTATAAGAGCGATCGCTCTGAAAAAACTTCCCAACTCTTAAAACGACAAATTACATTTCGCGATCAAAGCCAAACTTGTCTCGAATTTGCGAATTAAAATACTGTCCCACCGAGCCAGTTGTTTTTAATTCTTGATAAATTTTTTCAGGGACATCAGAATATTTATAGATGCTGCCATTATTAAAGACAACTCGCAAAGTTTGCTTGTCTGCATCATAGTCAAAGTCTTTAATTGCGGCACTTTGATTTTTAAGTAGAGGGAAAGCAATTACATCGCGGATGCTAGGAGAGTC
>JBDKJC010000055.1:0-10337 GCA_039796815.1 Cyanobacteriota bacterium
TGTAGGCACAGGGGAAGAGCAAAATACCCGACCAGCCTACGAATACGAAGCGATCGCGCTTGAGCCAGTCGTCTACGGCATCAAAGATACCGCGCTTGGCTGGTGCGCGTCCTACTGCTATTGTCATGGAAATAGATCTCCGAAATTATGTTTATTAAGATCGTTGGAATTATTACAATTTTAATGACTTGACACGAAAATACATCAAGACAATTGTGAGAAAAGTTTACTTTTCTTTACTTATATTACACATAATAAAAGAAAGTAGCTGAAATTTCTAGAGTAAAACCAAAGAAAAAATAAAGATTTTTTCAATCCCAACTTAAATAAAGATGGGAATTTGCGAGAATCTGGAAGATAATCAAATAATTGCCGTCATTGAAAAACAAAATTATGTTCACTATCGATATCGTTTTACAAGAAATTCCTTTACCAATCTCAATCCAGCGCAAAGAAGCGGCGGTTGCAGAAAGTCTTTATCAAGAACTTATGACCGCTATGCGTTCTGGTAGTGCTGACATAATTGAGCTTACCTGTGATAAAGATGAAGATAAAAAAGTTGCGGTTAAAGGTAACCTAATTTGTGCCATTAGCATCAATAAGAAATCTGGAGGAATGGCAGAAGGTCGAATTCCTGGATTTTTTGCCACTGTAGCTGAAAAGTAATGGCTTTTTCTAGTAATATTAAGTCGGAAAAATTGCCAACTATCCGAGTAAACAATATCTGCTTTAGCTGGTCTGACGAAGCGTCTGTCCTACAGGATTGCACCCTCGAAGTACCCCAGGGCGAATTTTGGATGCTGTTGGGGAACAATGGTAGTGGTAAATCAACTTTATTAAGGTTATTAGCTGGATTGCTAATTCCTGATACTGGTTCGGTTGTCATGCCTCACCAAACTGGATTTGTCTTTCAAAATCCCGACCATCAGTTAGTCATGCCAACTGTGGGAGCAGATATTGCTTTTGGTTTGGTAAGTGAAAATCTCACTCAGGTGCAGGTCAGACAAAGAGTCAAAGAAGCCCTTGATGCAGTAAACTTACCAGAGCTAGAAAGACGACCAATTCACGCTCTCAGTGGCGGTCAAAAACAAAGAATTGCGATCGCTGGAGCTATTGCTCGTAATTGTGAAGCGATCTTATTTGATGAACCAACTGCCTTACTGGATGCAGATACTCAGCTAGAATTAGTGGCTCAGGTGAGAAACCTAGTCAAAGAACGTGGTCTAACTGCTCTGTGGGTAACACACCGTTTAGAAGAGTTAGACTACTGTGATGGTGCTTTTTTATTAGCAGGAGGCAAAGTTGTAGCTCAAGGAGAACCGCAATTTCTTAAGCAAAAGTTGCTAGCAACAGAAAGCCATTCAACAATGAACAGTTAAACCTAATTAATCAATTAATCAATTGCTCATTGATAAAAAGGCAGTTTATTTTTGTTTAACTTTTTGTTAACAAATATACTTAAAATAAACAAATAAAATGTAAGTCTTTACCCAGTTCTCATCAGGATTATCCATTGCAATGTCTCCCCCCTCTCACCAGGCAATCTTACTCGTCGATGGTTACAATATCATCGGCGACTGGTCGGACTTAAAACAAAGTCGCGATCGCCATGGCTTAGAAGCTGCTCGATATGAATTAGTTGAATGTTTAATTAACTATAGCGCTTCTGTAGCATATCGTACCAAAATTGTCTTTGATGCTCATTATCAAGACACCCCTCGTAGCACTGAAACCCACACTGCTGCTTTGTCGGTACATTATACTGCCTTTGCCGAAACCGCAGATACCTATATTGAGAAATTTTGCGCCACCTTTGCTCGCAAGAAATACCAGCAGGAATCTACTCGTTTAATCGTTGCGACTAGCGATCGCGCCCAACAACTTACTGTGGTGGGTTATGGAGCAGAATGGCTTTCCGCACCAATGCTGGAGAGAGAAGTAGGATTAGCAGTCGAGAAAACTAAAAATAAGACCAAAAAACAGACCAAGAGAAAACCGCCTGGTCGTTTTTTATTTAATACCCTAGACCCAGCTGCACAGAAGCGATTGAAGCAAATGCGACAGGGTATGTAGTCGCTTTTAGCAGTCGTTAGAAGTTTTTTTGAGTATTTTGTTGACAGGGGCAGAAATATTCGATATATTTAGAAACGTTGTCAGCTACACAAAAGCAGGCATACAAGTCTTAGCCCCCATCGTCTAGTGGCCTAGGACACCTCCCTTTCACGGAGGCGACAGGGATTCAAATTCCCTTGGGGGTACTATAAGTCAAAAGAGAGTAAAGTTAAAGACTTAGCTCTCTTTTTGAGTATAATTCAAAAACAAAGTAATCAATTGTTCATTACCTACACTGTAACTGCCTAAACAAATGTAGTATTTTAGGTACTTGAATTCTCGATCGACTTATATGACCTCAAATAAACCTACTGCTGTCAAAACCATTAGACCGATCGCAGCCAGTTCAATTTACGGTATGGTGTTCCATGAAGATTTTATTTGGGCGATTGACTCTAACAACGGTTATCTACTACAAATCGATCCCGCCACAGATAACACGACCATTCTAAATACTCGCAGTTGGTCAGATTTTATTGGTGCAACAGGTCTAGCCATTACGGATAATATTCTCTGGTTTACTAATGGCAAAAGTGTTTACTGTTGTTCCCTAGTTACTAAAGATTTTGAACCACAACTGTTTCTCCATTTAGATTGCGAGATTAACGGCATTGCTGTCTCGGGAGCAACTATTTATTTGACTAGTCAAAGACAAGGCAAGATTCTAGTTTACGATCGCGATCGCGCTACCAAGATTACACATTTTTATGCCCCTGGTATTGGTTTAGAAAATATTACCGTTAAATCCGAAGAAATATGGCTAACGGACACTCTTGAGCAAACTGTTTACTGTCTAGATCGAGCTACAGGAGAAACTATTTTTAGCGTCTTGACTCCCTTTGCGTCCCCAACAGGATTAGCTTTTAATTCTTATGAAGGTCAAGAAACTCTTTATGTTGCATATACAGATCGCGAAATATATATTCGCGATAATCCTAACGCCGAACCCAATTACGAATTACAAGATCGCGATCGCACTTTTATTCATCCGCTTTATTTCTCTTACAACCGCCAACAAAACTATGCATTATCCAATGGTTATCTAGTAGAGATATCCTACGCCGAGGAGATAGCACCCCTAGATGCCATCGCGATCGATAATTTAGAATGGCGTATTGCTTTGCCAGCAGAAACAGATAGACAGAAGATTCTCTCAGTTCAGGCGATCGGACTACCCTTTAGTGAAGAAGTCAAAGAGGGACAGCGTATTGCTGTATTTAAATTTGATAATTTTAATTCCCAACAGCGTTATATATTTGGCTGGAAAGCGGTTTTAGAGGTTTGGAGTATTAAATATCAGATTAAACCCGATGATTGCGAAAGAATACCCCAGCTTAGTCAAGAATATCAGCAAAAGTACTTGTTAGACAACGATAATTTGGCTATGGATACCGAGATTATTAAACAGGCTGCCAAAACAGCGATCGGCTCAGAAACCAATCTTTTACGTCAGGTATACAGTATTCGCAACTATGTCTATGACAAACTAGCCTACGGTATCAAACCCCATATTGATACTCCCGATCTTGTACTTAAAAGAGGAGTGGGTTCATGCGGGGAATATCTAGGCTTGCTTTTGGCTTTATGCCGTCTTAACGGTATCGCCTGCCGTACCGTTGGGAGATATAAATGTCCTGGAGATCCCCTCAAGCAAAACTTACCTTTACAGCCTGATTATAACCATGTTTGGATGGAGTTTTATCTTCCTGGCTATGGCTGGCTACCAATGGAATCTAACCCCGACGATCTATTTGAAGGAGGACCATATCCCACTCGCTTTTTTATGGGGCTATCTTGGTATCACGCCGAGATGGCAAAAGATACCTCTTTTGAGTTTATTACGAGTGAAGGGGTGAAAATCGACAAAGAAACGGCTTCGATTGGTGACTTATCCCTAAATCATATTAGGTTTACGATCTTATCAGAGTTACAGCCTGAAGCATTAATAAAGCTATAAGCTATAAGCTATAAGCTATAAGCTCAATTAAAAAATATATACGCGATCGCTTTTGCTAGCGGTCGGCATTATTGTCTAATCATTTAGGATAAGTCTTTTAACAGATGACTAATAAAAAACAATCAGTTAAAAACATTAATAACTACTTTGTTGAGTAGCTTTTTTTAATGTTGACCACTTTTTCGGATTTTTTAGCTTATGAATCGTTCAGCTTGTTTAATTTTTAATCCTGTTGCTGGACAAGGCAACTCTGAACAAGATTTAGCTACTATTAAACGTATTTTAGAACCAACATTCGATCTCGATATTCAATACACTACCCCAGAAGTTAGTGCGGAAGAATTAGCGCTCAAAGCAATAGAGAATAATGCCGAGATGATTATTGCTTCTGGGGGAGATGGTACGGTTTCAGCAGTAGCCGAAGCTTTAATTAATACAGATATTCCCTTGGGAGCGATCGCCAGAGGAACAGCTAATGCTTTTGCCAATGCTTTGGATATCCCCGACACGATTGAAGCAGCATGTCAAGTAATTGTCGACGGTGCAACTAAAAAGGTAGATGCCGCATTCTGTAACGATAAACCCATGATCCTATTGGCAGGAGTAGGTTTTGAGGCTGAAACCGTAGAAGATGCCGATCGCGAAGCCAAAGATCGCTTAGGAATGCTAGCTTATGTGCTTTCTGGATTGAAGCAACTCAGAGAATTTGAGAAGTTTACAACCATAATTGAAACCGACGATAAAATCATTGAAGTTGAAGCCAACTCTGTAACAGTTGCCAATGCTGCGCCACCTACTTCAGTTTTGGCTCAAGGTACAGCAGGAGTAGTTTATGATGATGGACTACTAGATGTTACCATTATTGCCGCTAAAACTAGAGTCGAGGCGATCGCCATTTCTTATCACCTACTTCAAACTGCGAGCGACAACGAAGCAGCCGAACGAGATGATATTGGATATTTACGAACTAAGTGGGTTAAGGTAACTACCGAGCCACCACAAAAAGTAGTTTTAGATGGTGAATTGATTGGTTCAACCCCGATAGAAGTTAAATGTATTCCTCAAGGTTTAACCGTATTTACCCCTATGGACCCAGTGCTACAAGCACAAGAAAGACTCGATCATCTGCCTGGGATTAAAATTACCGCCAAAAATGCTGTTGAAGAACAAAAACCCGAGTCGCTCATGAGGATAATTAAGGATGGAGTAATGATAGATAGCGAAGAGTTTATTGATGGCAAAGATTGAAGCTAAAAACTCCAAAAAGTCTTGAGATAAGCATCGATTATGGCATCGCCAAAAAATAAGCTTAATACGCCACCTAATGCCAAAAATGGGCCAAAAGGCATCGGTTGTTTTTGACCAATAATTTTAAGTGCGATCGCGCCAACGCCAACAATTGAACCCACACCACAAGCAATAAAGCTCGATAGTAAAACATATTTCCAGCCAATCCAAGCGCCAATAGTTGCCATTAACTTACCGTCTGCATCACCCATTGCTTGTTGTCCCATCATCATGAGACCGATCAAGGCAATAATTTCTAATAACCAAATACCTGAAACTGCACCACTAATGCCAAACATTAAACCATTGGCTACACCTTGACCAGAACTGGCTTGCCAACCAATAACAACCTGAAATACTAACCCCAAAACTAATCCTGATTTAGTTAAAGACGAGGGTAAAGTCATGGTATCTAAATCAATCATCGATAACGATAATAGCCAGGATAAAAACAGACAGTAGCCGACAGTTTCCAAACTGTAGCCAAAACGCCCAAAAACTGCCATAAAAACCAAACCTGTGACTGTTTCAACAATTGGATAACGGCTAGAAATTCTAGTCTGACACCAACGACAGCAACCCCGAAGCCATAACCAACCAAACACAGGGACATTTTCGGTAACCCCCAACGGATGCAGACATTGAGGACAGCGAGACGAGGGATGAACTAAAGATAACCCTGCGGGAATGCGATATATAACTACGTTGAGGAAACTACCAATACAAGCGCCAAAGGTAAAAGCTGTGGCAAATCCTAATGCCATAACTACTGTTTCCATAATTCAATTTAAATTAATTAAAAATTCAAATAAATAATTAGCAATATTAATTCAAATCTCTCTTAATATACTTCTGCTTCAATCTGCTTAAGAGGAATAAAACACTCTCGAGGCAACAATATGGGCTTAGGATTAAACGCCAATTGACCTCGATGGCTATCTCGATTAATCACTATTCCTTTCGGTTTATTTTCCGTAGCAACATTTAAATTACAGTAACTACGATAAATATTTCTAGCAGCTTTAATCAAGCTGGGATCAAAAAATATCATATTAGCTTGAGTTTGACCTGAATTTTGGTTGCGCGTTGACGGTTTCAAATTCACAGGGAGATCCCTCAAAAGACAACTTCAAATTTAACCTAATTTTTTCCAGAAGGAGAGCATAATAAATTAATTTTTGTTACGAAAATTGGCGATTGCTTAGTTATCAAGAGTAACAACTGGCTAATATGGATGAACTTCTATTTTTACTTGGGTACTTAATTATTAATCTCGCGCCAAGACGCAAAGACGCGAAGGGTTTATTTGTTTGGTGTTGGGAATTGAAAGGGGAGCAAAGGGTTAAAGGTTATTGACGAGGCGAGTAATACCATTTTTGATAAGATCGGTGTTAAAGTTGACGAGTAAACCTAAGTGTTTGTTGGTAAGGCGAAGATAAGTTAATAATTGTTTTTTATGAACTGGGGCGATATATTCTACAGATTTTAACTCAATAATCACTAAATTCTCCACAATAAAATCCGCTCTAAAACCCTCTCCCAAGTGCATCCCCTCATAAACCACAGGAATAGACTTCTGTCTCTCAAACCTTAAACCTCGCTTCTGCAACTCATAAGCCATCACCGCCTCATAAACCGACTCCAACAAACCCGCCCCCAACCCCGTATGGATTTTGTAAGCAGCATCTACAATCTCTCTACTTATTTCATTCTCCCTCAAAGATTTTCTCCTTTGCTTCTTTTCCCTATAATTCCCAACACGAAGCCAATAATTTCTTAGCGTTTTATTGTGTATTTTTTATCTCGCGCAAAGGCGCAAAGGCGCAAAGAGAGATTACAGAGTGCTTAAAGGTTTTTAGCGATACGAGTATTACTATTTCTAAATATGTCAATAGTTAAAGTTGATAAGTAAAGTTAAATGTTTATAGGTTGTAAGTAACTATTAATTCTTTTACTACGAACTACTAACATAGTTTTGCTTCACTTGCTTCACTACCATCTGGCAAGATTGTCCTGTAAAGCAAATTGTTGCTGAAATTAAAACAAATCTTACTATTACTCACGCTATCGTCTATTGTAGCTCCTTGTAAATTTGTTTTAGTTAGAATTGCATTTTCAAATGAAGATAACTTTGCTCTACGAAAACTACTAAAACTTGCATTAATATAGTTTAAATTGCTGCCTCGCAAATCTACATCGTTAAAGGTACATTCATGTAAACACGCACCGCACAGATTGGCATCTTGAATTGTTGCTTTATAAAGATTGCAGTCTTCCATAAAAATACCTCCTAAATCAGCACCACTTAAATCTACTTCTCTCATATCTACTTCTTTTAAAACAGCCCCTTTTAAAACAATATCTCGCAAAACTAAACCTTTAAGTTCGATTCCTGTGTAAACAAAAAAGGCTTCGGATGATAAAACTAAATCAATTCCAGAAAAGTCACGTTCTCCATTGTCATAACGAACTATTAACTCTTCTGGCGTAATTGTTTTCGGTTGGATCTTTTTCCAGTTTTGATGTTGAAACGCTCTCCAATCTGGATAATGTTCCCGAGTCATAATTTTTTTCTCAAGGATTTAAATTCAATATAAATCAGCATATAACTCCTTAGCGCCTTAGCGTCTTTGCGCGAAACAAAAAATCCCCCTAAAACATAGGAGGATACAAAAATAACTCAACTAAAAACTAAGCAGCAACTAATTCCTTCTCAGTCTTAGACAACTCATTCAACAATGCACTAACATTCTGCTTCGCGTCACCATAAAGCATCTGGTTATTATCCATATAGAACAAAGGATTATCGACCCCTGCATAACCAATACCTAGACTACGCTTCATCACGATCGTGTTTTGCGCGTGCCAGACTTCCATCACGGGCATACCTGCAATAGGACTATTAGGATCATCTAAGGCACTAGGATTAACCGTATCATTAGCACCAATCACCAAGACTACATCAGTATTAGAAAAGTCTTCGTTAATTTCGTCCATCTCTAACACAATGTCGTAAGGGACATTAGCTTCTGCTAACAGTACGTTCATGTGTCCAGGCATTCTTCCTGCCACAGGGTGAATACCAAAACGGACTTCTTTACCGCGCTTGCGGAGAATTTTAGTAATGTCGGAAACAGAATGTTGTGCTTGAGCAACTGCCATACCGTAACCAGGTACAATAACCACGCTTTTAGCATCATTGAGTAATTCTGCCACTTCTTCAACGTTAGTTGCCGTAGCTTCGCCCATTGGTTTTGCTTCGCCTGTAGGGGCAGCAGCTGTGCCTTCCCCAAATCCCCCTAGAATAACGCTGATAAAGGAACGGTTCATAGCTTCACACATGATGTAGCTGAGGATCGCTCCGCTACTTCCAACTAAAGCACCCGTGACGATTAATACGTCGTTGGAAAGCATGAAACCAGCAGCAGCAGCAGCCCAACCAGAATAGCTATTGAGCATGGAAATGACTACGGGCATATCTGCACCACCAATACCCATAACGAGTAAGAAACCCAAAACGCAGGCTAATCCAGTCATAATTAACAGAGGTTGTAAGCCATTTGCTGTTCCCATGAACTGTACACCAAGAACCACTGAACCAACTAATAGAGCAATGTTGATTAAGTGACGGGCAGGTAACATCAACGGTTTGCTGCCAAAAGAACCATTTAGCTTACCAAAAGCGACAACTGAACCTGCAAAGGTAACAGCACCAATAAAGATACCAATGTAGATTTCGAGTTCGTGGATAGTAGCTTCAACACCAGTTAAAGTATTTTCTGGCTGAAGATAGGTAGCCAAACCAACCAGTACCGCAGCTAAACCAACGAAACTGTGAAGAATAGCTACCAACTCGGGCATAGAAGTCATAGCCACTCTAGCAGCCAGAATTGAGCCAATAATTGCTCCAGGAACGATCGCCCCTAGCAAAACTCCATAACCGTTTACCTGCGCACTAAGGGCAGTGGCGACAAATGCGATCGCCATCCCAATGATTCCAAACAAGTTACCCTGACGGGCTGTTTCCTGGTTTGATAGTCCCCCCAGGCTGAGGATAAATAAGGCACTGGCTGCAATATAAGCAACCGCCACAAGATTATTGGTCATATTGATAATATAAGTATTTCTGCGATGATTAACCGTAGGGACGTTTCACGAAACGCCCCTATAGGAATGTGATGATGAATTATTTCTGAAACATTTTGAGCATTCGTTGGGTAACCAGAAAGCCCCCAGAGATGTTAATTGTTCCTACCAGAATGGCGATCGCTCCTAGAATTACTGAAGGTGAAGTTAATTCTCCAGAGATCTGCAACATTCCGCCCAGAATAATAATTCCGCTAATGGCGTTAGTCACACTCATTAAAGGAGTATGCAAAGCAGGGGAAACGTTCCAAATTACTTGATAGCCAATAAAGCAAGCTAAAACAAACACCGTAAAATGTGACAAGAAAGAAGTTGGCGCACCAATACCAATTCCTAATAAAGCTAACCCAGCCACAATTACCCAGAGCATACCATTAGACTTTTTCTCTTCTTGGGCTACAGCATTCACTACCGCTTTAGACTTAGGAGGAGGAGTAGGGGAGGGGTTGTCAATTTTTGGTGGTGGCCAAGTTACTTTGCCTTCATGGACAATCAACGCACCGCGAACTACTTGATCTTCGTAATCTACTTTATAGTCTTCCGCTCCACCCATATCTTTGAGTAAGTGCCAGAGGTTTGTACCATAAAGCTGACTAGACTGGGCAGCCATACGACTGGGTAAATCGGTCAAACCAATAATGGTTACACCGTTATACTTATAAACTTCATTAGGTCTGGTTACTTCACAGTTACCACCTTGTTCGGCTGCCAAATCTACGATGACAGAGCCTTCTTTCATCATCTCTACCATGTCGGTAAGAATCAGTTTGGGGGCTGGTCTACCTGGAATTAAAGCCGTGGTAATAATAATATCGATTTCTTTGGCTTGCTCTCT
>JBDKJC010000056.1:0-10249 GCA_039796815.1 Cyanobacteriota bacterium
GATCGCTGCTTCTACTGCTTTAACCAATAAATTTGCTGTTGTTCCATTAACCTGAAACAATTGAGCAACATGGTCACAAAACAGTTGGCGATCGAATCGCGCCCTGGGTAGTCTTGCTTGTCGATACTTAACCCGCAGCATAATATTTTCTGCATGAACCAATTCCCAAGTTTGATTCTCAGCAAATCTAATTTCAAATAAATTTTCGCGACTAGGTTGATAGGTATCCAAAGGAAGTCCTAATCCCCAGACAGTTCCAATATCACATAGCAAAGCCATCTTATTACTAGATACCTCTAATAGCTTGCGAATTCCGCGATAATTATAAATTTTAATTGGCGCTGCTAATTTAACCTTGGCTGCAATATCAGGATGATTTTTATGACAGATAATCAGTCTTCCCTCGCTAGCCGCACCCTCATAACGTTCGGCAGCGATCGCATTGGCAAAAGATAATAAATCGACTTGATGCCATTGATTAATATGTACTTCTACCGATCGCAAGAGATTAGCAGCAGCGTCTTCGATTACTCTTTCTGAATTACCCAGAGATAAAGTATTACCTGCTGAAGGACTTTGTAATTCTAGTTCACCTTCTTTCAATACTTGATAAATCAAGGCTTCCAAAAAACAGCGCTCAATCCGATATTCCTGCATTGAATGTAGTTCGTGAGTTGCTTTATTAAGGCAATATTGACGATTAAAGTCTTGCTGTTGAAGCTGAACGATCGTCATAATCCAGTGATCGTTTTTTTGGACTGGTAAGCTACAAAAGGAAACCTGCTCTCGTTGGCGATCGTATTGCTGAAGAATTGACTGGACGGCAGAACGTAAAGCTTTAGGGTAGAGAGAATCTCGATGAGCCTGATTAAGATGGCTGGCACTTTTAAAAAAGAACAGTTCGGGATCGTTATCGAAGTTCTGTTTGGCGATGGAGAATACCTGCTCGAAGTCATCAGCAACAAAGCCACAGTTTTCTTGGTGAAATAAGATCTGAGGTGCGTTTTGAGTTGTGAGGGGAATACCCAAAACAAAAATATTTGAGGCGATCGGTAGCTCGAGAATCTGTAAAATACTTTCGAGCAGATTTTTGATCGCAGCTTGAAATGTATGTTGCCAGCGCCACATAAATATTTTGGTTTGCATTGAGTTATCCATGTCATTAGAGATATAGACTCGCTCTGACTTTTAGTCAAGGCTTACATAGAGTTTATCTTGTTAGATATCAAAGTTTTGCATAACTAATTTGTAAAATTTGCCAAAAAAAATCCCCCAGGTACCAAGCTGGGGGAACATTATGTAACAGAGAGTATCTGTTGCATAGCTCTATCTCTTTTCTAATATGTTCTATTTTTTAATTGATAACTATGATCTCGATCACAAAATAGATGTGAGTTGTCCAATTAATTACTAACTTGAATTTGCTCAAGATGTTTCAAGCCAAGCTATTAATTAATTCTAAGCAGAAACTAGAGAGTAAAAACTGGATAGCCACGATCGCCAACACACAGATCGCAATATAACCATAGCCACGTTGCCAGTTGAGCTGAAAATCTTTAATTAATAGGCTGGCGATCGCTATTGTCAAGCTGGGAAACAAAATTTCCCCCAATAACCCGAAAAAGTTAGCGGGCATTAAAAGAGTAGTAGCTAGCTGGACTAGACCCAGAATTAAAGCTACTAAATAAATTGTGTGGGTCTGGTTAACTTTTAAACCAAGATTTAATCGAGAAGCGATCGCAATTCCTAAAGTGGCAAAGATCGTTGATAAGCCTAGATTAATTGGCTGAGTAAATATGCCCAAGGAAAGATAATTACTTTGTCCCGTCTGCTTTTGATAAAGTTCTATTGGCCAATTAAGGGGAATTAGATCGGCGGCTAGTTTTTTAGGCGATCGCTGGTTATTTCCAGTAGTATAAACACATCCTACCCTAACTCTAATGTTGCTTGACTGTTTAGCGTTTTTTTGCTGGGCTTGAACTACATAAATATGAGGGAAAATCTTTTCGCCATGGCTAGAGATGACGGGAGTAGCTTCTGGAGCAATCTGCCTAACATCTGCTTTGAGGTTGGCGTATCTGTTACAACCATAGGTGGCGACAGCTTCGGTTACTTCTGTGAGAGGGAAAAGACTTTTGGGTCTTCTAGCGATCGCTTTTTCTCCTGCTAAATCAACTGCTAAACGACAATATTCCAGAGAACCAATAGTATTGCGACAAACAGCAGGAGTTTGTGCTGATGTAATTACCATCTGGGAGTTGTGATTTATGATTCCTAGCAAGATAAAAATTATCGTCACCAAGATCCAGATTCCAGGTAATAATAGCTGCTTAACTGATGGAAGCTGAAATTGTGTCTGATTGGACTTAATGTCTCGCTCTATTGAGGATGACGGAGGAGAATTATTGACAGGGACAAAACTATATTCTGTGGCGCGATTAACTTGTTTAATATTTATCTGAGGGCTATTTTGAGCCGAGATGGTCTTAAATTCTGCCAGAGTTTTTGTCGGATCGAAGCAATAGCAACTTAACCAAAGAGCAAAAACATTTCTTTCTCGATCATCAAGAGCAGCAATTTGCTTTAACCAATTTTGGATAGCAGGGGAAGTTTCTTCTGGATGAATCACTCCCTCGCGGAAATAAATCTCTAAAATTGGCGGTAGCTGCTGTTGATCGCTATTAGATAGATAATGAAAGAATTTCACTAACCGTATGACTGTTTTGCTAGGATTAGCTTTTTTCTTGGTTAGTAACTCTGGATTACTAATAAAACAGTATTGAGCCAAATTGTTGTTAGCAGAAAAATTAGCAGCTTCTGTAGTGTCGTTAAAAGAGGCAGAAGCAGAAAAAGGACGAATCTCTGTTTCTTTTAACGGAAAACTATGAATTAAACCCCGATCCTGTAGCAATCCAGTATCACCACTACTATCTGTTTCAGGAAACTCATCTGTTTGTAGCAGGGTTTTTTGCTCAGTATCTCGATCTGACAGTAACCCTGCATTTCCTGTCGTATCGCTAGTCATTAAATCAAAATTGCCGATGCCTTCAATATCAATTTCTGATTCTAGATGGTGCAAATTCTCAGTATTACCAGCAGTATCTTCATTTTCTTGCCCTTGGTGGCTAGATAATTCAACCAAAACCTGCCACTTCGGTTCTACTTGATCCAGAGAACGACCATATAACCAAAAGCTGTCGATCGTATCTAAAGCTAAAGCGGCGATCGCAGCACCAACGTTTTCTTTTAAAATCAAGTAGTTGGGCTGATATTCTTTTCGATGATTGGCGTAGATATGAAGTCGATCATCTTGAACAATTACTTGAAACTTAATATTTCTATTCCCACAGGCAGCTTTCAAGGCTTTAATAATCAATTGCTCCATGACATCTAACCCACAACACAGCAGTATTGAGTCTAGAATTCCCAAAACGACAGTTATATTGATATGAGTTAGCTAAAATAACCGTTATATATTTTTCACTGTTATCAGTATTACTATCAGTTCAGAGTTAAAATTCAGTATCCATGTCGCTCAAAAAAAATCTTTTACCCACAGAAATTATCCTTACCCCCGCTCGTCAATGTATTGGCAGACTTAACCTCGATCGTCGTCTTCAGCCAGGTAACTATATGGATTTTGCAGGTAAAACCTACGCTATTTTAGAACGCCACCACTTCTATCAATATCGTGTTGGTGGCTACCGCTTTGACAAAGCAACTCTGCATGTTCAAGAATCTCGCAGACCTGAAGAAACTACTCAAATAGGCGATCGCTATATGATTGGGAACGCTAACTGTCGCTTTAATGCGCGCTCAGAAATTATTCGCTGTGCTGTCAATCCCGAAGGTCCTTGTCAAGGTTGTTACTATTTTGAATCACTCGAAACTTAAAAACTAATGAGCAATGAGCAGTGAGCAATGAGCAATTACCTCTGGGTCAACTAGGAGTTAAGACAAATATGTTATGCTCAATTAGATATATATGCTCAAAAATTTCGTCTTCCTCTAGGAGGAGACTAGCAGTAAAAAGCGTTACTAGCTCCTGGCTCGCTATTTTCCATCAAAGAACAGAATGAGTATTGAATCAAACATCGTAACTGTTCCACCAGTCGATTTAACCAATTGTGATCGCGAACCCATCAGCATTCCTGGTGCGATTCAGCCTCACGGAGTTTTACTAGTTCTCCATTCCACACTAGAAATTGTTCAGGTCAGCAGCAATACCTTGGAATTGCTCGGGTATCAACCGCAAGACTTGTTGGGACAACCACTATCAGATCTGTTCAACTTCAAACAGATTGCTAATATTAGGCAATGCTTGGCTGGAGACTTTGAGAATGTCAATCCGCTAAGTCTCTCAATTAAGCGTGAAAAAAAATTACTCCAATTTGAAGGAATTTTACATCGGCAGGATGAGTCGATCCTATTGGAACTCGAGCCGAAAAAGATCCAGAAAAAAGTAGATTTTATCGATTTTTATCAACAGGTTAGGGGAACGATTTCTAAAATTCAAAAGCCTACTACCCTACCACAGATGTGCCAGGCGATCGTCAGTGAAGTGCGCCGAATCACTGGATTTGAGCGCGTTATGATCTATCAATTTGATGAAGAAGGGGCGGGAAAGGTTATTGCCGAAGATACAGATTTGGAAAACCATTATTTAGGCTTACGTTTTCCAGCAACTGATGTCCCCAAACAAGCTAAACATCTCTATACCCTCAACTGGCTGCGACTTATTCCCGATCGTCATTACCAGCCCGCAGCTTTGATCCCAGCCAACAATCCTGTAACTAAGCAACCGCTCGATTTAAGTCTTTCAGTATTGCGGAGCGTTTCGCCGATTCATTTAGAATATTTGCAAAACATGGGGGTGGCTGCTTCGATGTCCATTTCTCTGATCCAAGACCAGAAACTTTGGGGATTAATTGCCTGCCATCATTCGTCTCCCAGACATGTTCCTTACAGCGAGCGAACTGCTTGTGAGTTTATCGGACAGGTGATGTCGCTGGAGTTAGCAAATAAAGAAGCCAGAATTGACTTGGACTATAAAATACAATTAAAGTCCTTGCAAACAAAATTTGTCGCATCTCTATCGCAAGCGGAATATTTCCTAGATGGACTGGTACAGATGGACTCACAACTGCTGAATTTAGTCAGTGCAACTGGAGCAATGGTGTGCAGTGGCGATCGCTATATTAGTATTGGTGAAACCCCTGCCAGCGAAGATTTTCCTGCTTTACTGAATTGGATTAAACCACAGATGCAGCATAACTTATTTCATACGCGATCGCTCTCAATGGTTTATCCCGCGGCTAAGTCCTGCAAAGCATCCGCCAGTGGAGTATTAGCTCTAGAAATTTCTCCAATTCACCGCAATTATATCCTTTGGTTTCGTCCAGAGGTCATTCAAACCGTCAACTGGGGTGGCAATCCCCATAAGCCCGTAGAAGTTGCCGAAGATGGTAGCTGGCGGTTGTCTCCGCGCAAATCCTTTGCTTTGTGGCAAGAAACGGTAGAGGGTCATTCTTTACCCTGGAAACCCTGCGAGATCGAAGCGGTTACAGAATTACGAAGCCTGCTAGTTGGGATTGTGCTGCGACAGGCGGATGAACTAGCAGCCAAAAATGTTGAACTCCAGCGCAGTAATGAAGAATTAGATTCCTTTGCCTATATTGCCTCTCACGATCTCAAAGAACCATTACGAGGTATTCACAACTACGCTAACTTTTTGCTTGAAGATTATGTCGATCTATTAGCAGAAGATGGTGTGGCCAAACTACAAACTTTAGTACGCTTGACCCAGCGCATGGAGGATTTAATCAATTCTCTATTGCACTTCTCGCGCTTGGGACGGGTAGAACTCATACGACAGCCAGTAAATTTAAATGATTCCGTGCAAAATGCGATCGCTACTTTGAATATTTCCCGACCTCAAAACTCAATCAATTTCTGCTTACCCCAATCTCTGCCGATAATTAATTGCGATCGCGCTCAAATCGATGAGCTATTTACCAATCTGATTGGGAACGCGATTAAGTATAATGACAAGCCTCAAAAGTCGATTGAAATTGGATTTTTGCCAGAAAATCAAGACCCAAGCAGAAATTCAGCCACTAATGTCTTCTATATCCGTGATAATGGCATTGGTATTCCCCAAGAACATCAAGAAAAAATTTTTCAAATTTTCCGACGCTTACATGGTAGAGAAGAATATGGCGGTGGCAATGGAGCAGGATTAACGATCGCACGCAAAATTGTTGAACGACATGGGGGCAGAATTTGGCTGGAATCCAACCCTGGAGAGGGTAGCACGTTTTATTTCACCCTGGCTAGTGAGTCTAGTGGGGAAATCCCATGAGCGATATTTTAAGCCCTGCGGTCAGAAAAACTCCATCTTTGCTGATCGTAGAAGACAGCGACGAAGATTTTGAAACACTGCAACGGTTTCTGCGCAGTTCTCAATTAACCATTCCCATTTATCGTTGCCACAATGGCGATCGGGCATTAGAATTTCTGTTGCGGACTGGTCAATATACCAATCCTGAGCTTGCCCCACGTCCAAGCTTAATCGTACTAGATCTCAACCTACCAGGAACGGATGGACGACAACTATTGTATCGAATCAAACAAAATGATAATCTAAAATCAATTCCAGTCGTCGTTTTTACCACCTCCAGCAATCCTAAAGATGTTGACATTTGCTACGAGTACGGAGTCAATAGCTATATTGTCAAACCGATAGATTTTGCTAAGTTAAAGCGAAGTATCCAGACAATTGTGGATTATTGGTTTGAAGTAAATATTCTGCCAAATTACGAACAGAAGCTATTATGAGTCAGCCACAACGTACAATCCTCATTGTTGATGACTCGGCAGAAGACCGAGAACTCTATCGACGGTGTTTATTACGCGATCGAGAGTATTCATATACAATCTTAGAAGCAGAACTGGGACGACAGGGGTTGGAACTATGGCACCAGCAGCAGCCAGATGTCGTCTTGCTCGACTACCGCTTACCAGATCTTGACGGTCTGGAATTTCTGGCTAAATTACAAACACAGCAGCCTCTTTTACCAGTCTTAGTGGTGACAGGACAAGGAAATGAAGCGATCGCCGTACAAGCGATCAAAGCTGGCGCTCAAGATTATTTAGTCAAGGGGCAGATTTCCCCAGAGAGTTTACAAGTGGCCGTCAATGGCGCAATCGAAGCAGTGCAATTACGCAGCCAACTGCAACAGCGCATCGAGGGAGAACGGTTAATCGGCGAAATAAGTCAGCAAATTCATCAATCGCTGAATCTAGAGCAGATTCTTCAGACTACTGTAGATGCAGTACGGCAGTTTCTCCATACCGATCGCGTCGTTGTTTTTCAGTTACAGCCCGATGGTAATGGTGTAGTAGTTGCCGAATCAGTAACCAAGAAGTGGCAATCACTTAAATCCTCAACTTTTTATGACCCCTGCTTGGCTGAAAATAATATTCGGCGCGAGCGACCAGCAGTAGTAAACTACGATCCGCATTTCAACGAGAACTACGTCGAAATCTATCGTCAGGGTTGGGTGACAGCAAAATCTGATATTTACGATGGCAGTATTGATCCCTGTCATGTCAAACTACTGGCTCAGTTCCAAGTTAGAGCTAATCTAGTTATCCCGATTACCCACGATCGGCAATTTTGGGGATTACTGATTGTCCATCACTGCTCCCAGCCAAGGGTTTGGCGATCTTTAGAAATTGAATTACTCCAGCAGTTAACAACCCACGTCAGCATTGCTTTGCGACAGGCACAGTTATATGAGCAAGTACAAGAAAGTGAAGAGCTGAAACGTCGGATGTTAGAAAGCAGTAGCGACTGCATCAAACTTCTAGATCTAGATGGACAGCTCTTATATATGAATGCTGGCGGTATGTGTCTGATGGAAATCGAGAATTTAGATGACTATCTCCAGCAAAAATGGACTTGTTTTTGGTCAGACGAAGTACAGCAAGAGATAGAAACAGCGATCGCCACAACTAAAGTAGGAAAATTGAGCAGATTCCAAGGCTATTGTGCCACGGCTAAAGGAACACCAAAATTTTGGGATGTAATCATTTCACCAGTTTTCAATCCTACAGGACAAGTAGTACAACTGCTGGCGGTGTCGCGGGATATCACTCAAAGCCAACAGATAGAACTAGATTTACGAGAAAGCGAGGAACGCTATCGGTGTTTAATCGAATCAATCCCTCAATTGGTCTGGACAGCAACTGAAGAAGGTACAATCTTAGATGTCAATCAACGATGGCTAGATTTCACTGGTTGCAGTCTCGAACAAATACAAACTTTAGGCTGGCAAACAGTTGTCCATCCAGAAGATGCGCCACATTTGAATCAGCAATGGGCATTAGCCATACAAAGCAATAATGCCTACTATCAAGCTGAAGGTCGAATGCGACGCTCAGATGGAACATACCGCTGGCATTTACATCAAGCAAGAGCGCAAACAAACGATCGAGGTCAAATCGTTAAATGGTTTGGGACGGCAACAGATATTGAAGCCCAAAAACAACTAGAAATAGAACGCGATCGCGTTCTCGAATGGGAAACAACAGCTCGTGGGGAAGCTGAACGAGCCAACCGCATTAAAGATGAGTTCCTGGCAATTGTCTCTCATGAATTGCGATCGCCCCTCAATCCGATCTTGGGTTGGTCGCAACTGCTACAAACGCAAAATTTTGACCAATCTCGAATGGCTCAAGGGTTGGAAATTATCGAACGTAACGCCAAGTTGCAGTCTCAATTGATTGACGATCTGCTTGATGTTGCCAAAATTTTACGTGGTAAATTAAGCCTCAATGCCACTCCTCTCAATCTTGCACTTGTAATCCAGTCGGCACTCGAAGCAGTAAAAACAACAGCAGCAGCTAAATCGGTATGCCTTAACCAGGTTTTACCGAATATTGGGCAAATATCAGGTGATTTTACGCGACTTCAGCAAATTATTTGGAACTTGCTTTCTAATGCCATCAAGTTCACTCCCGCTGGTGGACAAGTAGATATTTGCTTAGAACAGATCGACAATTTGGCACAAATTACGGTTAGTGATACGGGCAAAGGTATTAACTCTGACTTTTTGCCTCACATCTTTGAGTATTTCCGCCAAGAAGATCCCTCGATTACCCGCAACCATGGCGGTCTGGGATTGGGTTTGGCGATCGTCTATCATTTGGTTGAAGCCCACGGCGGCACAATTTCAGCAGAAAGTGATGGTGAAGGGTTGGGTGCTACCTTTACGGTTAAACTGCCATTAATTGATGTTGAACCAGAGATTGAGCAAACCAATGATTTGTCAAATCGAGAACTAGATCTAACTGGAATTCGAGTTCTTTATGTAGACGATCAACCAGATGCCCGTGAATTACTGGAGGTATTGCTTACTCAGTATGGCGCAAAAGTTGTGACTGTCGCCTCTGCTATTGAAGCTTTAAGGGTTCTCAAATCCTTGCCACACGATATTCTGGTCAGCGATATTGGTATGCCAGAAACAAATGGCTATAGCCTAATTGAACAGATACGTTCTCTACCGCCAGAAAGAGGAGGACAGATTCCAGCGATCGCCTTAACTGCCTACGCAGGAGAAACAGATCGAGAACTAGCTTTAAGCTTTGGCTTTCAAGAGCATCTTCCTAAACCCTTTAATTCCAACCAATTAATCCAAACTATGCTAACCCTTGTGATCAATCAATCAAGCATAGTCAGTTCAACAATGAGCAGTGAACAGTGAACAGTGAACAGTCCTAAAGGATAAGCTTCGCAAATGAGCAATTACCTCTTTTTTCAAATTGGATGGCGATCGCTTTTAGATGTTCAATATGTTCAATATTTTTAATATTTATTAATGATTGCGTTTCAGTTGCATTTAAATAGTCAAGCCAAATCATAATTCACCCCAACTCCATCACTGATATTCTCTGTACATCCTGTCAGACAAAGCTTTCAGTGAATATAAAACATGCAAAAATTGCTTGTTTGCTATGCGTTATTTACATATAAATAAATATTTTGTTGCGTAATATACAATTACTCTCAAGAAATCTTCATAATCTTAGGATCGATAGTAAATTAGCAAAACACTATAGGATAACTGTTTTGTAGTTTATTCACGACTCTTTAATCGCAAAAATTTAGATTTATGACTACCGAAGCCGATCCCAAAATTAAACTTAACAAAGTCGAAAAAGTCAAAGCCGCCAAGGACGGTTTAGA